>NZ_JAVRBM010000001.1:0-125256 GCF_034531255.1 Nostoc sp. ChiQUE01b
GGAGTTCTGAGGTGGATTAACGAGTATCAAAGACTCATTAACGGAGTTCTGAGGTAGATTAACGAGTATCAAAGACTCATTAACGAGTGCTATTTTTACTAAATTTGTTAACTTACTACTTACTGACCCCTGCTACCCAATCCCCAATGCCCAATCCCCGCTTCCCTACACCATGAAACCAGAATTTTGAGCAATACTGGTACAAGAAGGAATATTTACACAAAAAAATCCCAAAATGACAATTCAACCTAGTGATAAGCCTTTACTAGAGTGGGCAGGCGATAGTTTGGCAATTGGATTATTTGAAGATGCAGTAGAGTTAACCGGAGAACTAGCTACTTTAGATCAAAAGTTTTCTGGGGTCTTAAAAGAACTGATTACTGAAGAAGAATTTAAAGGTAAAGCCAACAGTACAATCTTCACCCGTGTAAATGCTGGTAGCCCAGTGCGGAAATTGATTTTAGTAGGTTTAGGCAAACCAGAAGCGTTAAAACTAGATACTCTGCGCCGTGCTGCTGCGGCTGTAGCTAGGGTAGGAAAAAAGCAGAAAAGCAAAATTCTCGGATTTAGTTTTCCATTGTGGAACAACGATCCAGCCGCCAGTGCTCAAGCGATCGCAGAAGGTGTGGAATTAGCACTTTACCAAGATATTCGCTTTAAATCCGAACCAGAAGATAAAGGTTCACAAATAGAAACCGTAGATTTACTGGGTTTCGGTGGACAAGAAGCTGCCATTACCCGCGCCAATCAAATCGTTTCCGGGGTAAATTTGGCACGGCAGTTAGTGGCAGCGCCAGCCAACGCAGTCACACCAATTACTTTAGCGGAAACTGCTCAAGCGATCGCCAAGGATTATGGTTTACAACTGGAAATTCTGGAACGAGAAGACTGTGAAAAGTTGGGCATGGGTGCATTTTTAGGAGTAGCCCAAGCTTCCGATTTGCCACCGAAATTCATTCACCTAACTTATAAGCCAGAAGGTACACCCAAAAAGAAATTAGCAATTATTGGCAAAGGTGTAACCTTCGACTCCGGCGGACTCAACATTAAAGGTGCTGGTAGCGGCATCGAAACCATGAAGATGGACATGGGGGGTGCAGCTGCTACCTTGGGGGCAGCAAAAGCAGTTGCTCAAATTAAGCCAGATGTTGAAGTTCACTTTATTTCGGCGGCGGCTGAAAACATGATTAGCGGTCACGCCATGCACCCTGGAGACATTCTCACAGCATCAAATGGCAAAACAATTGAAGTGAACAACACCGACGCTGAAGGACGTTTGACCCTAGCAGATGCCTTGGTGTATGCCGACAAACTGGGCTTAGATGCGATCGTTGATTTAGCCACACTGACTGGTGCCAACGTCATTGCTTTGGGTGACGATATTGCTGGTTTGTACACTCCCGATGAAGGTGTCGCTTCCCAGCTCGAAAAAGCTGCCCAAACTTCAGGGGAAAAGATTTGGCGGATGCCAATGGAAGAAAAATATTTTGAAGGGTTAAAGTCTGGTATTGCGGACATGAAAAATACAGGGCCGCGTCCAGGTGGTGCAATCACTGCTGCCCTTTTCCTGAAGCAATTCGTCAAACAAACCCCTTGGGCGCACCTAGATATTGCTGGCCCAGTGTGGACAGATAAAGAAAATGGCTACAACGGCGCCGGGGCAACTGGTTACGGTGTTCGGACGCTAGTTGATTGGGTGCTGGGAAGCGGGGAATAAGGAGCAGGGGGAGATGAGGGAGATGGGGGAGATGGGGGAGCAAACAAATGATTATTATTCTTCCTCATCCTCCTCATCTTCCTCATCCCAATGCCCAATCCCCAATCCCCAATCCCCAAATTCGTGCTATCTTGAGCTTGCCAGCAAAAATTGTTGCAATAGTAACAGAATTAATTTGGCGGTCAGAAAATTAAGCTTTTTCGGGCATTGCCATCTGGTAAAATTTGTAAGGTTTCTAAAAGCTGTGAGCAATGGGATCGACTCGTGTACGGATCGCAATTGACGCAATGGGAGGGGATCACGCACCCGGTGAAATCGTTGCTGGCGCATTGCGAGCAAGAGAAGAATTGGGTGTAGATATATTTTTGGTTGGCGATCCCCAACAAATAGAAGCTGCCTTGCCATCAAAAACAAGTTTAGGGCAGGTAGAGATCGTGAATGCTGAGGAAGCGATCGCTATGGATGAGGAGCCTTTAAATGCAGTTAGACGCAAACGCAAGGCTTCTATTAATGTGGCGATGGATTTAGTCAAGCAGCAAAAGGCAGATGCCGTATTTTCTGCCGGCCACTCTGGAGCCGCTATGGCATCAGCTTTGCTTCGCTTAGGACGATTGCCAGGAATCGATCGCCCAGCTATTGGGACAGTTTTTCCGACAATTATTGCTGGTAAGCCAGTGCTGGTACTTGATGTGGGCGCAAATGTAGATTGCCGTCCCAAGTTTTTAGAGCAGTTTGGTGTTATGGGATCGGCTTACAGTCAGTATGTCTTGGGTACAACTGAACCGAAGGTGGGTTTGTTGAATATCGGTGAAGAAGACTCTAAAGGCAATGATGCAACCGTCCGCGCCCACCAACTGCTACGCGAAAATTCCCAAATTAATTTTATTGGCAATGCTGAAGGGCGTGATGTGCTTTCCGGTCGCTTTGATGTGATTGTCTGCGATGGTTTTGTAGGTAATGTATTGTTAAAATTTGCCGAAGCCGTCGGAGAAGTGATTCTGCAAATTCTGCGGGAAGAATTACCCCAAGGATTGCACGGTCAAATCGGTTCAGCACTCTTAAAACCCAACTTGAAGCGGATTAAGCAGCGAATGGATCACGCAGAACATGGTGGTGCTTTACTGCTAGGCGTGGCAGGAGTCTGTTTTATCGGTCACGGTAGCTCCCAAGCACCTTCAATTTTTAATGCAATTCGCATGGCAAAAGAAGCTGTTGACAACCAGGTGATACAACGAATTCAGTCGCAATATATCCTAGAGCGCGAGAGCGGTTAGTCATTGGTCATTAGTCATTGGTCATTGGTCATTGGTCATTGGTCATTTGCAAAGGATAACTGACAACTGACAAGGGACAAAGGACAAAAGACAAAGCGCAAAGTCTGAGCTAAGGCTTCCTTTGATCAGAACTTTGTAAGAGAGGATAAAAAGCTGAGAGCTTGGGAGATTAGGAGTGCAAAACTTAGGCGTAGCAATTACTGGAAGCGGCTCGGCAGTACCAGCAACTTCCCTACACAATCAGACATTGAGTGAACTAGTTGAAACATCAGATGAGTGGATTGCTACAAGAACGGGAATTCGTCAACGCCGATTAGCTCTGCCATCTGAGTCCTTGAGTGTACTCGCTACTGCTGCCAGCAGTCAGGCGATCGCCGCTTCAGGAATTAAACCAGAAGACCTAGACCTGATTCTGCTAGCGACTTCCACCCCTGATGATTTGTTTGGTAGTGCTTGTCATGTACAGGCGCAATTGGGAGCCACCAACGCAGTAGCCTTTGACTTGACCGCTGCCTGCTCCGGCTTTGTGTTTGGTTTGGTTACAGCAGCCCAATACATTAGAACTGGTGTCTATAGAAATGTATTGTTAATAGGGGCAGATATCCTCTCTCGCTGGGTAGATTGGGAAGATCGGCGGACTTGTGTATTGTTCGGTGATGGTGCCGGAGCAGTGGTGTTACAAGCTGCCAAAAGCGATCGCTTATTAGGATTTGCACTTAAAAGTGATGGTACTCAAAACCATTACCTCAACCTTGCTTATGCAGGTACTTCCCAAGAACTGCTGACTGATATAAATATCACCAAAGGCACTTACCAACCGATTACGATGAACGGCAAAGAAGTCTACCGCTTTGCTGTGCAAAAAGTGCCAGAAATAATTGATAAAGCCTTGTTTCAAGCCAACATCAGCGTTGACCAGATAGATTGGCTGATATTGCATCAAGCCAATCAGCGGATTATCGATGCCGTTGCCCAACGCCTGAATATCCCAGAACATAAAGTTATCAGTAATCTCGCCCACTATGGCAATACCTCAGCTGCTTCCATCCCTTTAGCTTTAGATGAAGCAGTACGACAAGGTAAAATTAAACCCAATGACATTGTTGCTACATCCGGCTTTGGTGCCGGTCTTACCTGGGGCGCGGCAATCTTTCAATGGGGAAGGTGAAGAGTGAGGAGTTAGGAGTTATGAGTTATGAATTTTAACTCCTAACTCCTAACTCCTAACTTCTAACTTCTAACTTCTAACTCCTCACTTTTCTGACTATTGACAAATGACAAAAACTGCATGGGTGTTTCCCGGACAAGGTTCCCAAACGCTGGGAATGGGAATGGACTTATTAGATATGCCGTCCGCTAAATACAAGCTTGCCAAAGCTGAGGATATTTTGGGTTGGTCTGTAACTGAAATTTGTCAAACTCAAGAAGAGAAGTTATCACAGACGCTGTATACTCAACCAATTCTTTATGTAGTTGAAAGCATTCTTGCTGACCTACTTCGAGAACGGGGACACCAGCCAGATTTAGTTGCTGGTCATAGTTTGGGAGAATATACTGCCCTTTATATAGCGGGTGTCTTTGAATGGTCAGCTGGTTTATATCTGGTGAAGCGTCGTGCAGAACTTATGGATAGTTCCGTCGACGGGATGATGGCAGCTTTGATGAACTTTGACCGCGAACAGTTAGAAAAAGTCATTTCTCAAACCCCTGATGTGGTGATAGCAAATGATAATAGTTCGGCTCAGGTGGTAATTTCAGGTACGACTGAGGCTGTACAAGCGGTGATGACTCAAGTTAAAGCAAAGCGTGCGATTCCCTTAAAAGTTTCTGGAGCATTTCATTCACATTTAATAGCACCAGCAGCTGCCGAATTCCAAGACATTTTAGAATCTGTGGAATTTCAGCCAGCTATCATACCAGTTTTGTCTAATGTAGAACCAATTTCCTCTATTGATGCCGAGATTTTAAAGGAACGCCTGAATAAACAAATGATTAGTTCTGTAAGATGGCGAGAAATTTGTCTGCAATTACCAGCTAATGGTATCGAGCGAGTAATGGAAATTGGCCCTGGTAAAGTCCTAACTGGCTTGATTAAACGTAATAGCCCTGATTTAATTTTACAAAACATCCAGAGGACTAGTGATTTACCTGTTTAATTTTTTTAGCTTCTATTGGGTAGGGTTGAGACACGAGAATCATTACTTGCAGTGCTATCTAGACCAGACAGATGTATATGCTACAGCGGTAGCTGAATCACAAATTCAGTACCCTCACCTGGTCTAGAGTCTACCTCGATCGCTCCTCCATGTTTTTCTGCGACAATCTGACGAGCGATCGCTAATCCTAATCCCGTACCTTTACCCACACCTTTCGTCGTAAATAAATTATCAAAAATCTTATGTTTGACTTCAGAAGTCATCCCATTTGCATTATCAGCAATGGTAATTTTCACGCCTTCATTTTCTACTAAGGTTTTAATTATAACTCGGTTCGGATTGGTCTTTATTTCTTCCAAGCTTCGCCCCATATTCGATTCTTCTAACGCATCAATAGCATTTGCCAAAATATTCATAAAGACCTGATTCAATTGTCCAGGAAAACAATGAATTTTAGGGAAATTACCATACTCAGTTATCACTTCAATTGCTGGACGTTGTTCATTAGCTTTCAGGCGATGTTTAAGAATTAAAATCGTACTATCGATACCTTCATGGATATTAAATGGTACTTTGTAATCCTTATCAGCACGGGAGAAAGTGCGGAGACTGGTGCTGATATTTTTCAGGCGATCGCAGGCCATTACCATTGAATCAATAATCTTGGGTAAGTCTTCTAAGCTATAATCTAAGTCGATTTCTTGGGCATGGTCGGTAATTTCATCACCTGGATTGGGGAGACTTTCTTGATAGAGTTTCAAGTGTTCAACAATATCTGTAAGGCTAGGTTTTGCTTGTTGAAGACTGGCATAAATAAACCCCAAAGGATTATTCATTTCATGGGCTACCCCGGCAACTAAGTTACCCAATGCAGACATTTTCTCACTTTGGACAACTTGTAATTGAGCTTGTTGTAAGTCTTCTAATGCTTGCCCTGCTTGTTGATAAAGTTGAGCATTTTCTAAAGATATTGCTGCTTGGGAAGAAAGCAGATTAATAACCCTGAGGCGATCGCTAGTAAACACTCCTGGAGTCAGTTTATTTTCTAAGTAAATAATCCCTACTAAATGCCCTTGATTAATAATCGGGGTACATAATACACTCTGGGGTTTTATTCGGTACATATATTCCCCAATTACACCAGGAATATCTGTTTGCAAGTTATTGATCGCAACTGTTTGTTGGGTGTTTTTGACGTAATTGATAATTGTTGTGGGAATATCTTGAGAAGTATCGAGTGCTTGTGAATTTAAAATGGTTTGTATGTCAATATGAGAATTTAATCCATGATTAATAAAGGTAATTGCCCTAACTTGCCAAGTATCTCCTTGAGGAAGAATTAGTACAGATTTTTTCGCGCCAGAGTTTTCTAGGATAATGCGAGTGAGACTGGTAATAAGTTGATCTATTTCTAAAGTACTGGAGATAGCTTGAGAGGCTTTGAGGACAGAGGTAAAATCTAGAACATCGGAAATATTAGTGTTACTAGTCTGAGTAGATGAAAAAGTCCCAGAAAAGCCAATAGTTTCTAGGGGGTTGAGGTTAATTCTTTGCTGTTGCAGGATGGGTTGCAACAGTCTGGGATAGTATTTTGCTAAGTCATCAGTTTTGGCTTTTGCACCCCAGCGGGCATAGCAGTAGTATGCTTCTTGCATATATGCTTGGGCGATTTTTTCTTTACCCCAGTCGAGGTAGAATTTGGCTGCGAGTTCGTTGCTCAGTCCTTCTTCTTGGATGTAGCCGTTTTGTTTAGCAAGAGAAATTGCCAGGTCATAATTTTTCATTGCTTCTAAATATTCACCAAAAACTCGATTTCGTTCTGCCTCTACTAGATAAAATTTGTGTAGATGATTCGTCGGGTTATGACTTGTCCATTTCTGCATATTTTTCTGATTAGCTGCGACTTGTTGCAGGATATTTTCTTGCTCAGATTTAGGATAGTTAGGCAAAACAGTTAACCAAGCCAGAGAAGCATAAAAATAGAATACAGGAATATTAAACATTCCTTTTCCCGCAGATGCATAATGTTTTGCCTGTTCGATATATTCAAGCGCTGCCTCAAATTCTTGAAAAAAATAACACAGAATTAACTTGTTCAAAAAGAAATGCCATAATCCTGTTTTGTCATCTGTCTGCTGATATCGTGCTAACAGTTCCTGTTCTTTATTTGCTTCACCAAGCAATAGAAATGGACTTGCCGTTTGACCAAGCAAATTGAGAATTGCCTGTCGATAAAGTTCATTGTAGTTGAGCTGCGTTTGCTGATTAATTTGTGACAATGCCTTGCTATAGGCTGTCATTTCTTGTTCTAGCTCGGATAACTCATAACCCATGAAATAGGCGTGGAAACCGTAACCCATAGCTGCGTAGCCCAAGTCCATTAAACTTCCACTTTCCCAACCACTAGAGTAAGCATTTTGCAGCAGCTTTAAGGTTTCTCTGGCATGAACTTTCCAATGAAGTATAAAAATAGACGTGACAAATAATACTCTAGCTTCGATCTTTTTTTCTTTGAATTTAGATAATAAATTCAACGCCAATTGACCAAATTCATAGCCTTGCTCAATATCGTCAGCAACAGCACAAAGAAATAATCCGTACTGAGAGTAACCTAATACAGAAATAGACGCATTTCCATAAGTCATTGACAAATTCATCTGCGTCATGATTATCAATGAATTGAGATTTGGTTTTGTCAAATAAGCAGGGACAGATATTTCATTGAGAATTTGCATCACTGCCAAAATTTGAGGGTTCGTCATCTCTGGCAGATTTAGCAGAGCCGTAGGTTTCTTATTACCTAAAAGAGCTTGTGTTTGTTGACTCACCCGTGCAACATCTTCTAAATCTGGTGATTCAGGGAGATCGATCTCAAATTGCTTTAATATCATCAATCCAGTGTTGATGGCTTTGAGTAGCTGACCCTGTGATGTGTACGCATTAATTCTCACACCATACACTTTGACTGTATCCAATGCTGTTTTTGCCTGTTGCAGTATCACTTCTGCAAGCTGTTCCATCTCATCTATATCAGTATTGAGATAGGCTGCCTCCACTGCTTCTACATACAATGCTAGTGTCAGGTTATACTGATTTTTCCAGCGATCGCCTGCTAAGAGATTGCGCCCGACACCAAAATATTTAACCGCAGCATTATAAGCAGTAGAATTTTTAGCTTTGCGCCCAGCGATTAAATTCAACTTTGCTAATTCCTCTCGTGCTGTCGGCTGTGCAATTAATTCAACAGCAATATTGATTTGATTAACAATCTCAAAAATTCGCTCTTCTTGTTCACTATCAGGTGTATTCTTCAATAACTGTTGACCAATCCGATGATGAGTTGTTTTCTTTTGCTCATCTGGAATCAGAGAATAAGCAGCTTGTTGGACGCGATCGTGCAAAAACTTGTATTTGACAGTCTGAGAAATTTCTTGAGTAACGGCTTGACTTTCTTGCCCGACATAAAATTTATAAATATTACCAGTAGGCAAAATCAACCCTTCTTGTAAAGCTTTCCACAAACAAGCTGCTGTTTCTATCTCTAATGTTTCCGAAACAATAGCCAAAGTTCCTAAATCAAAATGATTCCCAATACAAGCAGCTAATTGCAATATATTTTGAGTTGATGGCGGCAGTCTTCGCAATTGAAATGCCATAAAAGCAACAACATCATCTGTTAATGCTTGCTGAGTTACTCGTGTAATATCACATTTCCAACAGCCTGACTCAAAGCTGAACTCAATCAGTTCATCTTGATACAATGCTTTGAGAAATTGTGTAGCGAAAAACGGATTACCTTGAGTTTTCTGAGATACTAGTAAAGAAAGAGGCAAAGCTACATTTTCTGAACACTTAAGTGTGTCAGCAACTAAGTAGTTCACTTGCATTTGACTCAGTGGTGCTAAAGTAATCGTATTAATCGTGAAGAGTGCTTTTTTAATTTCACTCAAGGTTAACATTAACGGATGTGCTGGATTGACTTCGTTATCACGATATGCACCAATGATGAAAAGATACTCTGTATCAGTCATTAATAGCTGCATTAACTTCAACGATGCTGAATCTGCCCATTGCAAATCATCTAAAAATATTACTAATGGATGTTCGGCAATAGTAAAGACTTGGGTGAATTTTTGGAACAATAAATTAAAGCGATTTTGGGCAGCAGTTCCTGATAATTCGGGGGCTGGTGGTTGGATACCAATAATTTTTTTTAATTCTGGAATTACTTCAATAATTACCTGTCCATTTTCACCGACAGCTTCTAAAAGCTTACTTTTCCATTCCTGAATTTGAGCATCGCTTTCTGTAAGCAATTGCCCCATTAAATCTCGGAATGCTTGCACAAATGCTGAGAAGGGAGCATTTTGCTGAAATTGGTCATATTTACCTTTGATAAAATAACCACGTTGACGAACAATAGGTTTATGAACTTCGTTAACAACCGCAGTTTTACCAATACCCGAAAAACCTGCCACCAGCATTATTTCAGTTGCACCCAAGCTAACTCGCTCAAATGCTTGGAGTAGAGTTTCTACTTCTGTTTCTCGTCCATAGAGTTTATCGGGGATAATAAAACGCTCGCACACATCTGTTTGTGCAATTGGAAAACTTTCAATTTTACCAGTTGACTGAAGTTGAGTTAAACAAGTTTCTAAATCATATTTCAGTCCTAATGCACTCTGATAGCGTTCTTCAGCATTCTTCGCCATCAATTTCATCACGATATCTGAAATTGATTTAGGAATATTGAATAGCTCCAAAGGAGCAGGAAGTTTTGCAATATGACAATGCACCAACTCCATCATATCCTTGGATTGAAAGGGTAACTCTCCTGTGAGTAATTCGTAGAAAGTGATACCCAGTGAATAAAAATCAGTCCGATAATCAATCCCCCGATTCATTCTTCCTGTTTGTTCTGGAGAAATATAAGCGAGTGTCCCTTCTAACACATTGGGACTGATGAGCGTTTGAGTTTCCCGTGGTAGCAAGGATGCAATACTAAAGTCAATTAATTTAATTTGTTTTGTTTGTGGATTAATTAAAATATTCGCGGGTTTAATATCATTATGAATAATGCGCGAGCGATACAGTATATCTAAGATATTGCATAGGGCGATCGCTATCTGTAAAAACTCCATCAGAGATTCTACGCTTCCCTTCACTCCCCACTCCCTGCTTCCTACTCCCCATTCCTTCAAGGAAATTCCTCCAAAGTCTTCCATCACTAACATATAGCCATTTTGGTAAGGTTCTAGGCAGTAGGTTTGGATGATTAGGGGTGAGTTGAGATTTTTAGCAATGGTGTATTGATTACGAAACGACAAGAGTTCGCTGAAACTCGGATAAGGATTTTTCAGCAGTTTGATCGCTACAGGTAATGAGTCAGTTTCTCGATACCCCTGATAAACTAGGGTTCTCGAACCATTGTACAGTTCCTCGCTAATTTGATATCCGGGAATGCTCACTTTAGTGCTAACCATACTGCTAAATTTTTAAGACTTACAGATTTAGTGTTCCCGGATATATGCAGTTGTTTACCAACAATAGCAAAAGTTCATAGTGGAATTTCAATAAAAAATTCTGTCCCCTCACTCGGAACAGAGTTAAAACTCAATTTACCGTTGTGGATTTCTTCAACGATTTGACGAGCGATCGCCAACCCCAACCCCGTGCCTTTACCAACAGCTTTTGTCGTAAATAAATGGTCAAATATTTTGAATTTGACTTCTTCATTCATCCCCTTACCATTATCCATAATGGCAATTTTAACTAGATTATTTTGGACTGAGGTTGTAATTGTAATACAGTTAGGATTGACTTTAATTTCCTCAAAGCTGCGTCCGGTGTTAGATTCATCCAAGGCATCAATAGCATTAGCGAGAAGATTCATAAATACCTGATTTAATTGACCAGGGAAACATTCAATTGGAGGTAAATTACCGTAATTTGTAACAACTTCAATGGCGGGACGCTCAGGGTTAGCTTTCAGACGATGTTTGAGAATGAGAATGGTGCTATCAATGCCTTCGTGGATATTGAAAGGTACTTTGTAATCTTGATCGGCACGAGAGAAAGTACGTAAACTAGTACTGATATTCTTTAGCCTGTCGCACGCCATAGACATAGAATCAATCATCTTGGGCAAGTCTTCTAAGCTATAATCCAAGTCGATTTCTTCGGCGTGGTCAAGAATTTCCTCATTTTTGTTGGGTAAACTTTTTTGATATAGTCCGAGATGTTCAACAATATCAGTAAACGTTGGTTTAGCTTGTTTTAGACTGGCAGCAATAAAACCAAGGGGATTATTCATTTCGTGAGCTACACCAGCCACTAAATTTCCCAATGCCGACATCTTTTCGCTTTGAATCATTTGCAATTGGGTTTGCTGCAAGTCATGTAAGGCTTGCTCTAGCTGCTGGGCATAGGTTTGTGACTGCTCATAAAGTCGGGCATTTTCCAGAGAAATTGCCGCCTGAGCGCAGAGCATATTCAGGAGTTCAACGCGATCGCTCGTAAACGCCCCCGTCGCCAAATTATTCTCTAGATATAAAATGCCCATCAACTTCCCTTGATGCAAAATCGGGCTACACAAGATACTATGAGGCTGCTGACGAATGATATAGGGGTCACTGGCTAAAGTCCGATTTGTCGTCACATCCAGCAGCACAACAGTCTGCCTTTCGTGCTTCACTTTGTAAATTAGTCTGAGGGGAATGTCCTGGCTGTCCTCAATGGGAAGGCGCTGCAACACGACTGGCTCCGACCCCTGAATAATTGACCCTTTAATCAGCAGGCGTTCACCTTTGGTGTCGCGTAGCGAATCGTCTTGCAAGAGCATTAACACGCATTTATCAGCCCCCGCATTTTCGATGACGATCAAAAGTAATGATGAGAGCAGTTTTTCCAGTTCGATAACGCCAGAGATAGTTTGGGAAGCTTTGAGAATGGTAGCTAAATCTAAAGCCACAGAAACAGTGCTGCTGGAAGTGGCAAAACTGGTCGAGGTGGCACTCTCCCATGTGAAGATAGTTTCGTTAGTTGAAAACGGAGAACGGGTTTGTTGGAGGATGGGGGCGAGGAGTTGGGGATAACGAATTTCCAGATCGGCGACTTTGGCTTTGGCACCCCATCGGGTATAACAGTAGTAGGCTTCTTGCATATAACCAGCAGCAACTTTTTCTTTATCCCAGTTGAGATAAAACTTGGCAGCAAGTTCATTGGCAAGGGCTTCATCTTGAATGAAGTTGTTAGCTTTGGCGCTGCTAATAGCGCGATCGTAAACTTCAATGGCATCGGTTTTGTTTCCTAGCACGCGATATTGCTCGGCTGCTACCAGTTCCCAGCGATGCTGATGATTACTAGGAGCGAAGGTTGCCCAATTGTGCAATTTGTCTTGATGCTGTTGCACTTGGAAAAGAATTGTCTGACGCTTTTCTCTTGATGCTGCTGGATACTGGGTTAATTGAATCAGCGCATCAAAAAAGGAGTAGAGGGGAATCATAAACAGCCCCACGCCACCATCTAGGTATTGGGCAGTTTCAGCAGAGGTTTGAGCCGCCTCCCGCTCTTGTCCAAAAAGATAATAAAGAACGGCTTGGTTAATGTGCCACATGAACAATGCGCAGCGTTGATTAGCTGCTTGCAATTGGGAGAGAGATTTTTCCTGGTTAAAGATTTCTCCAGTCAGGAGATAAGGAACCTCAGCCTGCCCCAATAAATTAAGTACAGTTTGTTGATAAATCTCTTGATAATGGCGGGAAGCTGCGTGTTTGTATTGATAAATAGCTTGACGATAGGTATCTATTGTCCGAGCCAGTTCTGCTAATTCCTGCCCCGCATAATAAGCGTAATAACTGTAGGATGTCGCACTTAGACAAGCTGTCTCAATATCTCCGGTTTCTATCCCACTGCGGTAGGCTTCCTGCAAGCCAGGAACGATTTCAGATAGGGTGATTTTCCAATGTTTGATGAAGACGTGAACCACATACCAGTTGCGACTTTTGAAGGGTGTTAGTTGGAGTCGTTCTCGCAGGCTTAATGCTAATTCCCCAAACTCGTAACCGTTTTCGAGATCGCCAATGACACCACACAGGATTAAGCCATAATCGCCGTAGGCAAATACGGAAATGGGACTATTGCCAGATTGAATGGATAATTCGACTTGTTTGAAAATCAGCAATGGCATTAAGTTAGGATCTACGGTGTAGGCAGCAGGCACCAAAGCTGTCAAGATTTCCATCGCCGCCAAAAGCTGGGGATCGCGCATGGTTGGTAAATCTAGCAAACTGCTGGGTGCTTTATCTACCCATAGCCATCGCGTTACACCAAATGCTTGCCCAATATCTTCTTGGGTGGGTTGTTCTGGAAATTCAATCCCCAAGGAGTTTAACACCGACAACCCAATCTGAATCGCCTCTCGGAGTTGCCCTTGGGCTTTCGCTCCCAAAATCCGAGTTTGCTGAACTTCGCTCGTGTCTAGGAGGGTTTTGGCCTGTTGCAACACCACGCTCACCCACCGTTCCATCTGCTCAAAATCGGTGTTGAGATAGCTCGTCTCGGCAATGCCTTCATGGAGTGCCAGAGTTAAGGAATAATGGCTCTCCCAAGCATCTTTGGGTAAAAGCTCGATTCCCGTTGTAAGATAGGCACTTGCCACACTATAGGCGGTGGCGGTTTTCGCTTTGCGCCCTGCGGCTAGATTTAACTGTGCCAGATTTTCTCGCTCCTGGGGTGGTGTAATTAGGGCAATGCCAATATTTAAATGATTGACAATTTCAAATAATCGCTCTTCGCGATCGCTGGTGGAAGAATCGCGTAACAATAGCTGCCCGATTGACAGATGGGTGAGTTGTTTTTGCTCGCCTGGAATCAGAGAATAAGCAGCTTGTTGAACGCGATCGTGCAAAAACCGATAAATTGGATTCGCTGCGGCATCAGAAACCGAGGCACTGTCAGATTGAATAAAAAACTTATAGACTTCTGTATTCGGAATAATCAAACCTTCTTGCAAGGCTTTCCACAAATCAGTTGCGGCTGCTTCTAGGGACTTTTCTGAAACAATTGCCAATGTATTCAAATCAAACTGCGCCCCAATGCAGGCTGCTAATTTGAGAACCTCCTGAGTTGGGAGCGGCAATTTCTTCAATTGCACAGCCATAAACTCCACCACATCATCGGTGAGTGCTAACGCTTTGACTTCAGCAATATCGCACTGCCAATGTCGGATCTCCCAATCAAAGGTAATCTGTCCATCTTCATACAATGCTTTGAGAAACTGCGTGGCAAAAAATGGATTTCCTTGGGTTTTTTGGGACACCAATTCAGTTAATGGTTGAGCTAGGGATAATTCGCAATTTAGCGTATCCGCAACCAACTGATTCAGATCGACTAGACTCAACGGTTGCAGTGTAATCGTATTGACTACAGCCCCTGTTTTGACTATCTCATCGACTGTTAAGATAAAAGGATGAGCGAGTGACACTTCGTTATCCCGATACGCACCCAATATTAATAAATACTTGCTGTCCTGCATCAATAATTGCAGTAAGTTCAGAGAAGCCGAATCTGACCACTGCAAGTCATCTAGAAACATCACTAATGGATGTGATTGACTCGTGAATATTTTCACAAATTTCTGCATCAGCAGATTGAAACGATTTTGGGCAGCACTTCCCGATAGTTCCGTAGCTCTTTGTTGAGTGCCAATAATCCGTTCGAGTTCTGGAATCACATCAATTAAAACTTGTCCGCTGTCTCCAACAGCCTCTAAAATTTTAGTCTTCCATGTTTGCAATTGGGCATCACTTTCTGATAATAATTGCCCCATCAAATCTCGAAAGGCTTGGACAAAAGCAGAAAAGGGAATGTTGCGCTGAAATTGATCGTATTTGCCTTTGATGAAATAACCCCGCTGACGGGCGATCGGCTTGTGTACTTCGTTGACAACGGCGGTTTTTCCAATGCCTGAGAAACCCGCCACTAGCATTATTTCTGTATTACCAAGACTGACGCGATCAAAAGCATCCAGTAAAGTCTGTACTTCAGTTTTTCTGCCGTAGAGTTTTTCGGGGATGGTAAAGCGATCGCACACATCCCTACACGCAATTTCAAAGCCCTCAATCGAACCCGTTTCTTGGAGTTGAAATAAACAATTTTCTAAATCAAACTTCAACCCCAAAGCACTCTGATAGCGGTCTTCGGCATTTTTCGCCATCAATTTACTGACAAGATCACAGAGAACTTGGGAAATCTCTTTTTCCTTTACCCTTTCCCTTAAATTGGATGGAAGTTTTGCAATATGACAATGCACTAACTCCATCGGGTCGTTTGAATTAAATGGTAATTCACCGGTCAGTAACTCGTAGAATGTCACACCTAAAGAATAAAAATCAGTTCGATAGTCAATCCCCCGATTCATTCTGCCTGTTTGTTCTGGAGAAATATAAGCTAGTGTCCCTTCTAACACATTGGGATTGATTAGTGTTTGCGTTTCCCGTGGGAGTAAAGATGCAATACTAAAGTCAATTAATTTAACTTGTTTGGTTTCGGGATTAATTAAAATATTGGCGGGTTTGATGTCTTTATGAATAATCCGCTCTCGGTAGAATATATCTAAGGTATTGCATAGTGCGATCGCTATTTCTAAAAACTCTTGCAGGGACGCGATATATCCCCTCTCTACGGCAGCAAAATATTCTTTTAGGGAAATCCCCCCAAAGTCTTCCATCACCAGCGCATAGCCATTTTGATAGGATTCCAGGCTATAGGTTTGGATAATTAGAGGTGAGTTGAGATTTTTGGCAATGGTGTACTGATTGCGAAACTGTACCAGTTCGCCCAAACCCGGATAAGGATTTTTCAGCACTTTAATTACTACAGGTTTGTGGTCAGCTTCTCGATACCCGCGATAAACTAGGGTTCTCGAACCATTGTATAGTTCTTCGCTAACTTGATACCTGGGAATAGTAATTAAATTGCTAACCATACTGCTAAATCCTGATAGTTTCCAGATTTAGTGTTCCCAGATGGGTGAAGTAATTCATATCTATAGCTTTTTTGCGTTTGATCTGGGTGTTGCGATCGCTTATGCTAAATTCAGTTTGATTTGCATTATCTTCTGTGGACAAAAACCGCGAACCGTCGATCAGTCTGGCACTTTACCACGCCTTTAAATGGTCAGTTGTCAGCCCCATGCTTCACGCTTACTTTCGGGGCCAGATTTATGGTGCGGAAAATGTCCCCAACTCAGGGCCGCTACTAGTAGTCAGTAATCACGCTAGTTACTTCGACCCGCCGATTGTCTCTAATTGTGTACGTCGTCCAGTGGCGTACATGGCTAAGGAAGAGTTATTTAATATTCCCATTTTGGCGCAAGCGATTAAATTGTATGGTGCTTACCCAGTGAGTCGGGAAAATGCCGATCGCAATGCCATCCGTGCCGCCCTAGAATATCTCGATAATGGTTGGGCTGTCGGTGTTTTCTTGCAAGGGACTCGCACCCCAGATGGTCGAATTACAGACCCCAAAAGAGGCGCATTGCTGCTGGCGGCGAAAGCAAAAGCGCCAATATTGCCGGTGAGTGTCTGGGGTACTGAGAAGATTTTACAAAAAGGAGCGTCCCTACCTCGCGCAGTTCCGATCACAGTCAGAATTGGTAACTTGATTGATGCTCCTAGTTCCAGTAATAAAGAGGAATTGGAAGGGTTGACACAAAAGTGTACCAAGATAATTAATGAGATGCATGATTTAGGAAGATGAGTTAGACACGCAAGAGATGTATGCTTTAGGGAGGTAGCGATCGCTATTAGGTTACTCTAATCTTAAAGTCAATTCACTCTAGCAATCAACTAAGGGACTTCCAACAAATAAATCATCCATCTTACAGGGTGGGCAACTTTCTGATGCTACACAACTAGCTTTTTTACGTCTTAATTATGAATTACGAATTATTATGAGCGGCTTTGAAGCCAAGAATTTTTGGCAGCGATTAAATAATCTAGCATTAGTTAGATTTTTGCTTTTAGTTGCTTCTGGCTGGGCAATTGTACAACTTTTAGCTTACTTTGAAGCGGTCATTGTTATTTTTACCTTTGCGGCAATTTTAGCTTTTTTGCTCAGTTATCCTGTACAAGGGCTGCGGCGTTTTTTGCCCCACGGTATAGCTGTTGGTGTCGTTTTCTTGCTCAGTATTGTAATTATAGGCGGTGTGATAATTACTGTGAGCTTAACGGTTTTATCTCAAGGACAACAATTAATTGATAGTATCACTGCATTTTTAAATTCTTTAGTGCCTTTATTAGAGGGACTAGAAGGTTTGTTAAAAAACCGTAATTTACAGATAGATTTAAGTTTTATTCAAGAACAATTGCGGAATCAAGCTGTATCAAGTCTTGTGACTAGTTTAGCTATTTTACAAGGGTTTATGACGAACTTTGTAACTTTTATCTTGATTGCAGTTGTGGCTTTTTTCATGCTATTAGATGGAGATAAACTATGGAATTTTATTTTAAAAATAGTACCAAGACAGCGCCGTAATAGATTTACAAATATAATCAGAAAGTCTTTTTTAGGATTTTTTAGAGGTCAATTGTTATTAAGTGGATTTTTAACAACTTCGACATTCCTAGTTTTTGTAATATTAAAAGTACCTTTTGCTTTGATATTGTCAATAATAGTCGGAATTGTTGATATCATTCCTGGCATAGGGGCGACATTAGGAGTAAGCACAGTTACTCTATTTGTTTTGTCTCAAGGTGTTTGGTTAGCAGTGAAAGTATTAATAGCTTGTATCATCCTTCAGCAGATACAAGATAACTTGATTGCGCCCAGAATTATGCAAGGGGCGCTAAATCTTAATCCTGTAGTGGTATTTTTTGCTTTACTAGTAGGGGCTAGAGTAGCAGGATTATTAGGTGTTTTTATATCTATTCCCATCGCTGGAGTAATTGTGTCTTTATTTGAAATTGATGAAATGAAATCTGAAGTTTAGTTAGGAGTTAGGAGTTAGGAGTTAAGAAGTAGTAATTAAGGTAAAATAGTTTGTTAGCCAATAAAAATTGGGAAATGATGTCGGATTTAAGAGCGGAATTAACAGAAATTTTGGATGAGGCAGAGTGGGAGTGGCTAATTCCTCATGTACAACGAGATGCAGTAATTTTGGTGGCGCTTGAGCTAAATTTGGTGGATGTTGGAGTAGCGATCGCCAGCGATAACATACCATCAGTGGAACAGTGGATTGATAAACAATTGATTACCAAACCCACAACAGTACAAGTGGGAGAATGGAATGGCGATCGCAGTAAGCGATTTAATACTCTCATCGTTCAACCTTACGTTCTGGCACAAGAAATAGCCGCCACTTAATTAGTTTATGTGTTGTTTTCGATACTGTACTTCGTGGTTAAATTCATTTTGGTTAGACTTAACATTTTGAAAAAAAGTCGAGCTTACAAATCCCAACTTATGCAATAAAGCAATAGAACGATGATTTTGGACATCAACGTAAGCACAAAAATCCAGAATTTGGTATGTCTCAACTAAATAATTAATCATACACGTCACAGCTTCGCGTGCATAACCTTTTCCCCATGAATTAGGGAAAAACACATAGGCAACGATTGCGCTTTTATTTACAGTAATTGTTGCTTGAACGTATCCAACGTAGTATTTCTCTACAAGTGACCAGACAGCCCAATTCAACCAAATCTCCGTTCCATCTGGTGATTGACGACGCGTCAATACCATGTAGCGTTCGCGGAGCAATTCAACACTTTGTGGCGGCACATCTTCGATAAAGTCGTATATATTGGCACTCTGTAATCCATCAAAGAGCAGTTCGGCATGATACGTTTCTAGTGGTTCTAAACAGAGTCGTTGAGAGTACATTTTCATTTTGTGATCTAGCCCTACACTAAACAAGTCGCACCGAACACTTTTGACTAACTCATCTTCAACATGAACTTTTATATCTGAAAGTCTGTTCCAAGATCCGGAGAGTGCGTCGGCTTAAGTGTCGGCGCAAGTATCAGACTAAAATCCAAAATGGATTGACTATTGACTAAAGGAAAATTTTCTCCTATAAGATTTAGCCATCTAGGAGCTAGAATTGTTACCATAATTTCAGATTAGATGTTGAAACCTTGATCCAATCTGAAACCTTAGAATTATTAGAATGGCATCGCCTTTGCCAGCACCTTGCTACCTTTGCGGCAACAAAACTGGGAGCGACAGCTGCGCGTCATCTGAAAATACCTGATTCTCAGACCCAAAGCGAACAGTTGTTAGAGCAAACCAAAGAAATCTACCAATTGGAAAATCGCCTGACCACGGGACTCTCATTTGAAGGAATTCAAGATATTGGCGATTCCTTAGAACGGGCAGAACGCAGTGGAGTTTTGGCAGGAGATGAACTGTTAGCCATCGCTACCACCCTCGCTGGTGCCAGAAATTTGCGCCGTGTCATCGACAATCAAGAAGATTTGCCGATATTGACTGATTTGGTTGCCGATTTGCGAACTTATCCAGAACTAGAGCAAGAAATTCACCGTTGTATTGATGAACGGGCCCAGGTAACTGACCGCGCGAGTCAAAAACTGGGCGAAATTCGCACAGACTTGCGGCGATTACGTAGTCAAATTACCCAAAAACTGCAAAATATCTTACAAGCCAAATCTGGAGCAGTTCAAGAACAGCTGATTACGCAACGGGGCGATCGCTTTGTTATCCCTGTAAAAGCACCCCAAAAAGATGCCATCCCCGGTATAGTCCACGATACCTCTACCAGCGGTGCCACCCTGTATGTGGAACCGAATTCAGTAGTACCTCTAGGCAACCAACTGCGGCAGATCATCAGAAGAGAGCAAGCCGAAGAAGAAACGATTCGCCGCATTTTGACAGAACTTGTAGCCGCAGTCAAACCAGATTTGGAGAGATTATTAGCGATCGCTACCACTTTGGATTTGGCAACCGCTAGATCGCGATATAGTTATTGGCTAGGAGCGAACCCCCCACGATTTATCCAGCGAGAAGACAGGGAAATCATTACCTTACGGAATTTACGGCATCCTTTGTTAGTCTGGCAGCAACAACACGAACAAGGGCAACCAGTAGTTCCTGTAGATTTACTGATTAGTCCGCAAATTCGGGTAGTGACAATTACCGGGCCTAATACTGGCGGTAAAACTGTAACCTTAAAAACTTTGGGTTTAGCAGCATTAATGGCCAAAGTAGGTTTATTTGTCCCTGCCCGCGAACCAGTAGAAATACCTTGGTTTGATAAAGTGTTGGCAGATATTGGTGATGAACAATCCTTACAGCAGAGTTTATCCACATTCTCTGGACACATCCGCCGGATTAGTCGGATTTTGGAAGCATTGGGGGATGAGGGAGATGAGGGAGATGGGGGACAATCCAATGCCCTATGCCCCATGCCCAATTCCCTAGTTTTACTTGATGAAGTCGGCGCAGGAACCGATCCAGTAGAAGGTAGTGCTTTAGCGATCGCTTTGTTGCAATATCTCGCCAACCATGCCCAGCTAACTATTGCCACCACTCACTTCGGCGAACTAAAAGCCCTGAAATATGAAGACGATCGGTTTGAAAATGCCTCTGTAGAATTTGACGAAAGTACTCTCTCACCTACTTACCGTCTCCTGTGGGGCATTCCCGGACGTTCTAATGCCCTGACAATTGCCCTGCGCTTGGGATTAAAACCAGAAGTGGTACAACAAGCAAAAACCCAAGTTGGAGAAGCCACAGATGAAGTTAACCAGGTAATTGCTGGCTTAGAAGCGCAACGCCGCCGCCAAGAAACCAAAGCTGCGGAAGCCCAAGTTTTGGTGCAGCAAGCTGAACGTTTATACAAAGAAGTATCCGCAAAAGCCGCAAGTTTGGAGGAAAGGGAAAGCAGTTTGCGGGCTTCACAGGAAGTAGCAGTGCAACAAGCGATCGCTCAAGCAAAAGGTGAAATTGCCCAAGTAATCCGCCGTTTGCAGAAAGGTACGCCCACAGCCCAAGAAGCGCAGCAAGCAACCAATGCTTTAAATCAAATCGGCCAGCAATATCAGCCAGCAACGCCAGCAAAACCAAAAGCTGGGTTTATGCCCAAAGTAGGCGATCGCATCCGCGTTCCCAAACTGGGACAGATAGCAGAAGTGATCGCCGCCCCCGATGAAGATGGTGAGTTAAGCGTTCGCTTTGGGCTAATGAAGATGACTGTGAAGTTGCAAGACGTAGAATCTCTAGATGGTCAAAAAGCCGAACCAATCGTCAAACCCAAACCAGCCCCAGTAGCAGTAGCCCCGCCATCGCAAAGTGTCCCAGAAATTCGGACTTCCCAAAATACCATCGATTTGCGTGGTAAACGGGTGGCTGATGCCGAATACATTTTAGATAAAGCTATCTCGGAAGCTACAGGCCCAATCTGGATTATTCACGGGTACGGTACTGGTAAGCTGCGACAAGGAGTTCACGCCTTTTTGCAACAGCATTCTAGAGTGAACAACTACGAACCAGCAGAACAAGCAGATGGCGGCAGTGGTGTTACCGTCGCTTACATAAAATAAAGAGCAGGAATGCTATAGGACTCCTATTTGATTGCGTGAAAAAACTCGGTACAACTCGAAAAGGCTGATTCCCTACTCCCTACTCCCTACTCCTTACTCCCTGCCTATCGTATGTTACTTGAACTCAATCAACTAATTGTTAGAGCCGGTCATCAGTTGTTGATTAAAGATATCTCCTGGTCGGCATACAAACGTATTTTGGCAGAATTGGGGGACAATCGCAGTTATAGGATAGGTTACAATCAAGGGGTGCTGGAAATAATGGCTCCATTACCAGAGCATGAAGTAGCTAAAGTTCTTATTGGAGACTTGGTAAAAGTTTTATTAGAAGAACTCGATCTGGAATTTTGGAGTTTAGGTTCTACAACTTTTGATAAGGAAAGTATGGATGCTGGGGTAGAACCCGATGATTGTTTCTATATCCAAAATGAAGCTAGAATTAGGGGCAAAGATAGAATCAATTTAGAAACCGACCCACCTCCAGATTTGGCTATTGAAATTGATATTACCTCTCGGACTCGTTTTAATAATTATCAAGCTTTGAGAGTACCAGAACTATGGCGGTGGAATGGAAGTAAGTTAGAAATAAACGTGCTTTTCGATGGTAAATATGTAGAATCAAATACCAGTTCTATTTTCTCCAATCTCCAAATTTCCCAAGTGATTCCAGAATATTTGATGCTTAGTAAAACCAATGGCAGAAATGCAACAATGAAAGCATTTCGTGCGTGGATAAGACAGCAAATTAGTAGCCCGATTTAGTTGAAATTGTCAGAAATAGCTACTCAAAAATGTTGTAGTTAATGGGAGAAAAATAGTGATTTTTTGCACAGATAAAATAAAGTGGTAATAAATGTAATACCAATTTGAAAAAAGAATGCGACAAATAGACAATTTGTAAAGACGCGATTCATCGCGTCTTTACCGAAGGATGTGTTGCTTTATTGAATGTACTATCAGATTGATTTGAATCAGAAACAAACAAGATTAGGAAGTTTTCTACCTGTGGTAGTTTAATTTAATTAATTGCTTTTTATTCAAGATAAAAGCTACACCTACCGCCATTAAAATTCCACCCGCACCTTGATGTTCGGGAATAGAAGTAGAGGCGGCGCTAAATCCATACTTAGCCAAAATTTCTTGCCCTTTTTGTGACAGGATATATTCAGCTAATTTTTCACCATCAGGATCGGCGTTTTTCAGTGTAGTCAATCCATAATTAGCTTTCGTTGCTAAATAGTCGGGTAACTCTACTATTTGCAGATTGTCACCACCTTCTGTTGCTTGGGCAGTCTTCGCACTGGTGTAATAAGCTAAAAATATATCTACCTGCTTTGTTTCTTGGAGAAAATAGACTAAACTATTTTTGCCATTAGGAACTATAGGAGCATTCGGATTACCACCTACTAACTGTAAAGCTTTATTCTTCAGAATTTGGGAATTACCAGGTGTCACCCGATCAGACTTGTCAAATATTTGCCATGCATAATCACCAGATGGATCTGCTATAGGCGTTGAAGTTCCCACCTTGATTTCGGGTTTTAGCAAAAAGTCCAACAAATTATCTGATGTGATACCAAGTCCTAATCTGACAACAGCAGTCATGCGGTTGCTGGTGAAGTTGACTACAGGTTCACTTAAACCTTCTTCAAACAATGTCTGAGGATTACCAATATCTGCACTGGCAAAAACATCTGCGGATTTTCCCGTTTTGGAAAATTCTTGTTCTATAAATTCTCGTGTTAGACCAGATGGGCCAAAGCGCGTTTCTACTGGAATTCCATATTTTTCGTTAAAAGATTCAGCTACTTCTGTGAGACTATCACGCAAACTTCCAGCAGCGTATAGCTTAACTGCAAATGCCTGAGTTGGTAAAGTCACACCGACAGCACAAGCTATCAGTGAAAAGGCAAAAAAATGCTTTTTCATAGTTGTTATATTATTGCGTTGCTATTCCTACTGAGTGAATTATCTGTAACCCACACTGAAGCATGGGTTTTGGTAAATATCTAAAGTATTACCTCTGCCCATTAACTTTATAAATGAGTTCTGATATGTGCGTAGTTTGCGGTTAGAGTTATAGTACCAACTAAGTTGGAATAAATCAATCGCCCAACATCTTCAAAGGCTGACTTTATCAAATTTTTAAGTTTGTCATCAGTTTTATTCATGGAGGCGTCAATCGTCCTGATGTTGCCCAGCCTATACTGAAATAACAGGCTGCACAATTAAAACTAAGTTGGGATAATGTCCAGCAGCAAAAAGTACCTTGAGCAAACAGGTAAAATATTTGTAGAGTAATTATGTATACATTAAGACCAAGTAATAAATATCAAGAAATTTCAAAATTTAAAACTGCGAACAAATTAGGAGGTATTCTACATAATTACTTAGCGATCGTTAGCGGTTAGCATTTAAAACAATAGTTTATTTATACTCTGATACGGAGTTAACAGCGAAAGTCGGGAAAACCTTAATTAGAATTGATAATTTTTTACTTTGTCGAAAATAAATTTTCCTCTAGAGTAGGACAAAGATACCTACTGTTTACCACATAAAAAAGCTAGCTGAAGCCTCTGGCTCGTAGCTATGGGAAACCAAGCTTGATTCTTAAGAGTCTGGTTTCAAAATGGGTAACAGCAACATCCTCTATCAGCTCGATCACCTATGCTAAAAGTTATGCACTCGGCCGCCAACTCAGCCACTCCAAATTCCCAGTGGGAGGATTTAATCAAGCTTCCAGCCCCAAACACAGTTCAATGGGACAATATCAAAACCCAATTAGACTTGGTGCTGTTGGCGCTAGAAACCTTAACTGGGATTGGTTCAGAGGCAATGCTTTCGGCGGCAACCGATCTGAATTTAGAGTCAAGAGTGCCAGACCGCGTAGCTTTATGGCGATTGCGCCAATCAAATCCTCTACGCAAAGGTCAAGGAGGGCGAAAAAAGCTAGATGTCGAAGAAGCGCGATCGCTTGTTTTGATTATCTGCTATCTAGCCAAACAGCACCAGGAATTGATTCGCCGTGCTGTCGGTCTGTTAGAACAAATGGCAGAAAATAACCGGGAACCTCACCAGGCTGCTTTACTTGGAGACTATATTGATGCTTTTTGCAACACCTACCAAGAGCGGATGGAAGAGGACGAGCAAATCTCAACGGATTTACTAACCAACCTGGCCCTAAAACTGCTTGTAGATTTACTTTTTTACAGCGCTCCTGGTGGGCATCGCCGTCTCTGGCTAGCACTTATAGACCGTTCAACAAAATTTTAGATTTGAAATTCTTCAACCAAAATTCGTTTTGAAAAGTTTGCTAGGTAAGGATTCCTTTTTGATGGTCATTAGCTCTTGGCAATGCACTATCAGCAATGCTTCCTCCTTGCACGCCAGTTTGAATAACGGAAGGAACCTGACAAATTTCTGAGTGGAAAAATCCACCGTTCCAACTTTTCTTTGCAAGCAACTGGCTCAATTTTTGCAAAATCCCAATATAGTCTTCTTCGCAGTTCCTGTCATGCCTCTATCAAATTCTGTTATTCGTTGCTACACACCACCGACTTGCACGCTAGAAGTATTCGCGCAAAGCTCATCTCTGTCTCGTTGGATGGGGAAAACTGTCCTCAAACATCTGAGTTTTGAGCTACGTTTTGACGATCCTCGACTACCAGAAGAACACAGAGTTCCAATTCGGGGCGATCGCGAGCAACTCGAAGCTTTATGTGATGCTGTCACCAACTATGTACAGCAATTCCTCCAACAGTCTCCAGAAAGCTTTTGGGTCAGTTTCTCCAGTACCCAAAAGTCAAGCACAGCACTGGATGAGCCGGAATTAAAGTCTTCAACAAAAACATTAAATGCCTTTAGTGACCAGATTCCAGGGGCAAATATCTACCTAGAACCAAGCAGCTATTTAACTCACAACCTATTTCTCGGTTCTCTTGCCAACCATTCATCTGGCCCCGTAATTCAACTCAGTTTGCTGCAACTATTCGATTTGGCAAGTGCTTTAGATGAATACTCAACTGATGTCATGGCACTTCCAACTCTCAACAGCACGAGTTCGACTCTGAGGTTCCCTGCTTGGGCACCTGTTGCCGCAGTTTTAGTATTAGGTATAGGTTTTTTACCAGTTACTTGGCAATATGCTAACAATATTAGAGAAAAGCAACAGCAGACAGCCAAAACATCAGATTCAGCAGTAAAGACTGCTCTAGAACCTTCATCCTCACTAAACTTTCCCACGCCTGAACCTGGGCTAACCTCTCCATCAAATAATTTGCTAGGTTCTACCCCTCCACTTTCCACATCCATTTTACCCCAAGCACCTCTAACAGCCCCTAGTTCTAGTAGTTTCTCTCCACCGCCACCAAATACATTGACAATACCTCAAGGGACGACTGCAACCCTTCCTAGTAATCGAGCGATTGCACCATCCAGCAAAATGCCAGGCCAGGAAATTGCCATATTACCAAATCCTGGACAGAATCCAACCGGGTCAAGTCCCCAAGCCGGTGCTATCCCTCAACTGCGGAATTTGCCACCCAGACTATCTTCTAACGCCAGTAGCTTACCAACTAATATCTCACCAGTCCTTCCTCCATCTCTTGACACCATACCCAATAATAATCGTGTCAATACCCCAACCCAACCCTCCCCACTAACCTCACAACAGCTAGACGAAAGAATCCGCTCCTTACAGCAATCTTCTGTTGGAGAGAAACCTACTTCACAACTTCCCTCCTCTAGAACTGCTGCTAATAATCCATTTATCGATCAATTAGGGGACACAGGTAAAAACCCCACATCTAGAGAAGTAGCTACTGGCACATTATTTGACACACCTCAAATAGCAGAAGCTAGAGAATACATAACAAAGCGTTGGCAACCACCTACTGGACTGGGACAAACATTAGAGTACAGTTTGATAGTTGGTGTTGACGGCGCAATTGAACGAATTTTTCCCCTTAATAAGGCAGCAAGAGAATTCGTTGATAACGCTGGGATGCCTGAAGTTGGTAAACCTTTTGTTTCCGCCAATAAAAGTGGACAAAATGTCAGAATTCGAGTTGTTCTCAGTCCTGATGGCAAGGTACAGACTTTTCCAGATGAATAAGTAAACTTATCTTTTTAATGCCACTTGTAAAACTGGTACAGATATTGTGCCAGTTTTTACTTATAAAATTGCTCTTAAGCTTACCTGTTGAAGTCCAGTTATGAAACTGGTCTTACTATTAATACCAGTAAACCTACCAATAAATATAATTACTCTTAATATCAATTCTCCAAAACTAAATTATAGATATAAGTCTGGAAACTCAGATGAAATCTTACGCTTTTTAATTACAAATCAAGAATTGATCTTAATAAATCATATCAAAGGTAGGAAATATGCAAACAATTGGTACCCAAAAAGACAGTGCAGCTTGGGTTATTCAAACTTGGGCAGCTTTTGTGATTTCTATTTCTATGACCACCTTCGGCATTGTAAACTTACCTGTAAATGGCTGGGTGAAAGGCTTTATGGGTATGGGTATGGCTTTCTCTGTTGGCTCAACTTTTACTTTGGCAAAAACTACTAGAGACTTGCATGAAACTAGAAGATTAACTGCTAGGTTAGACGAGGCAAAAGTAGAAAAATTACTTTCACAACACGATCCTCTAAATTTCAAATGAAGCAAGTTAACCCTTACAGGGAATTTCAAATTCCAAATTATCCCTGCATCAGAAATTAACTACATAACCAAAAACAAAAGGACTGGATATACCAGTCCTTTATTATATTGATTTAACGTTTTTATCTTAATAACGGGATTTTTTGTTTTTTAACTTTTGCTTTTTACGCCGATATTCGCTAGCAGCAACTGCATATTCCACCGGATAACCCACTATAGGAATTACCTGATATTTGCGCTCGTCTTCTAACTTTCTCAGTTCAGTGTAATCAACCCAATGAATGCAATCAACCGGACAAGTGTCAATTGCTTCTTGGATAATTTCCTCAGCGTCCCCATCTTGCCGAACCACGCGCGATCGCCCGTAATCTGGTTCAATATAAAAAGTGTTACGGGCAACATGAGCGCAATGCTTGCAACCAATACAGGTGATTTCATCAACATAAACACCATTTTGGCGTAGTACACCACCCAATTCCGGTTCTAAACCAGAACGTTCTGGGGCATCCCGTAAAAAACCCCCTAATTCTGGTTCCAAACCGGAACGGTTATCTTCTTGCTCTTCCGGCGACGGCAGAAAATCAGACATTACGCACTCCAGCGCTGTACTACCAGGCGAATTGAACCATCTTTATTTTTTTGTTGTTCAGAGACTTGAAAACCAACACGAGCGGTTTCTTTCACAACTGTTTGATAAGCATAGCGCTGTGTTACTTGGCGCAAAAATCCATCTACAGAAAGGTTTTGCTGCCAATATTGCAAGTCAGCCACCAATTCATATTCTTTGCCATTCCATCTAAAACCGATGTCATAGCCATTTTCCTGCTCAATACTAACTTCCGCAGGATGGGTTTGACCGCGATAGCCACGGACTTCGCGTGGGCCGGGTTTCCAGTCTACGCCCAATTCAGTCAAAGCATCTTTCAAAGAATCAAGGTTACGGATTTGAGTCTTAATTTGGCTAAAGTGTGACATGGTGGTTTGAATTAAATGACACTAAACTACTGTGAAAACTTACCAATCGCTGTAAGTGGTGTGCGTATTCGCCACGTTCGATTGCTGCACCTTCGCGGCGAAGTATTCTGAGGTTGGCTCATTTTTAAGTACTTGCCCCAGCTGCGCCTCTATTGCTGCTGTAACCTCAGCGCAAGAAGCACCCACAATGCCAGTGACTTTCTCTTGTACCCGACCGTCTGGATAGATTATGAACTCTAATGTCTCCATTCTTTTGGCCAACCAGGATAAGTACGCTTAAATTGTACTGCCTTAGCAGAAGGCTACAAATATAGCCGTAGGAACATATTTAGATACAAACTTGCCATTTGTTAACTAATGTTCCATGTTTCAACATATATATCTCATAATCTTTACAAAACTTATTAATATTATAAGTACAGACATCAGTATTTAGTTAGTTTCTCTTAACCTCATTGATTAGTCAAGCTAACAACTGGAGTTAGCGAAGTAAGCTGCAAAAGTCCTAAAAATAAGCATTAGAGGTCGTATGGCCAGCAAAGCAATTCACAAAAATATAAAATTTATTGAAAAACTTTATTCTTAGCATTCGATCTACCTTATTATTCTCCAGGTAGGTTTGATGTAGCGCAGTCTCAGCCGACAACAAGATAGTGGGGTATACCTACGTAGGCATTGCATTAAGTGTTTGATTAGTAACTTTAGCTTGTATTGGGTGTAAAGGGATTTTTAGACTGCGTTCGCCCAAAGCGTTGGCGCAGCCATCGCTATTTTCTGCCATTGGTGAGATTTACGAACCTTGACTCTAGACAGTTAAATATGTACAAGTTTGCCCCCGCGTGGGAGAAAGAGCAAATAGTCTTTGGTGCTGCGCGACCTGGATACACTGATAAGAATGTTCAGGATTGGATAGAATTCATGAAGCGCCAAAATATCAAGGGTGTTTGCTGTCTTCTTGATGAACAACAGCTAGCTTTTTACTCCGATCTTCTAAACATATATAAAGATGAATTTGGGAATAAGCTAGTTTGTTGGGCACCAATTAGAGATTTCCATTTATCTGATTTAGAAACCCTCACACAAAAAATACTTCCTTTATTAATAGAAGCTGATAAACAAAATGAGAAAGTTGTTGTACACTGTTCTGGTGGAATTGGACGTACTGGACATGTGTTAGCGGCATGGCTAGTTAGTGTCCGAGGATTATCAAATCAAGCTGCAATAAATGCTGTAAAAAGAACAGGTAGAAATCCTTACAAAGCTGCGATCGCTGCTGTGTTTAGAGGTAGAAATCCCTTGACAGTTGTAAAAGAACTTGACGTGCTTCTGAATGATTGCGGTTTCGCAGTGAATAAAACATTTTAAGTTACTCTTATCCTCTTTAATCAGTCTATTTACGAGGTAAATCTATGGCAATGATTTTAGATAAAGTAGTTCCTTTTGGGAGGTCAATGGATGAATATATAAAAATATTCAATTTAACAAATGCAGATTTAAATAAAAGCATCATTGGGATTGGGGATGGGCCAGCAAGCTTTAATGCAGAAATGACACGTCAGGGTAAAAGTGTTATTTCTGTTGATCCACTGTACCAATTTTCCGGTGATGAAATATTGCAAAGGTTTAATGAAGTTGTAGATAACATCATTAACCAAGTCAAGGCTACATCGAATGATTGGGTATGGAGCTATCATAAATCCCCAGACGATTTGCGATACAATAGAGTCAAAGTTATTCAAGAATTTCTGTCTGATTATGAAACTGGCAAAAATAGCAACAGATACACAGTCGGTGAATTGCCAAAATTGGCTTATGATAATCAAGAATTTGATATAGCTCTTTGTTCGCATTTATTATTTTTATATTCAGACCATCTTGATTACGATTTTCATCTAAATTCAGTAGGTGAGATGTTGCGTATTGCTAAAGAAGTCCGAATATTTCCCCTTTTAACTTTAATGTGGAAACATTCACAACATTTAGATGAAATAGTTAAATATTACACTTCAAAGGGTTATAACATAGATATTCAAAAGGTTGAATACGAACTACAGCCTGGTGGAAACAAGATGTTAAAGATAACCAGAGATATTATATAATTCGAATTCATATAGAATTGGTATAACCATTGCGATGGAGTCTCATAACCATCAGGTGTATAGAATTATTAAGCATATTATTCAGCAAACATTTCAGCTAAGGTATCTAAAACTGCTTTTTGTTCGTCAGAGTCAATCTGACATAGCTTTTTGACTAATAGATTTTTGTCAACTGTACGAATTTGATCCAGAACTATTTGCCCATCCTTGCCCTGAAATTGACAAGCAACACGAGTCGGATAAGACTGTCCTTTAGTTGTCATCGGAGCAACAATAACCGTGGCAATATATTTGTTCATCTCATCTGGTGAAATTACTACACAGGGTCTTGTCTTCTGAATCTCACTGCCAATTGTCGGGTCGAGATTAACCAAAAACACATCAAATCGATTGACTACCACTCCCACTCTAAATGCTCCCACTCTGTAGTTATCGGATCATTGAACAGTGTATCGTTGTGTTGCTTCGCCATAGTTGCAAATGCTTCCTCCCACCCCTGACGCGATTGAGAGGCAGCACGGACAATTAGGTGACAATCTTGAATTTCAATTTCTACCTCTTCACCAATACCACTTTGTTCCAACAGAAGTTTTGGAATACGGATACCTTGAGAGTTCCCGATTTTAACAATACGGGTTCTAATTGCTGTTCTCATGAGGATATTTATCCTTTTTTGTAATTACATTGTGATTACTAAAAAGGATTTTGTCAACAAATGCTCAATTTTTGGATCATCTTTAATGCGATGCCGAAGGCAGTAAACTACGCGCTTTCAAGTATATGTGTAGTATGCGTAGGCTTAGATAAATCCAAGCATTCCTCTCAGCATGACCATCGCTGATGCTCCGTTTCTGCAAGGATAATCTGAGATAAAAAACAATAAATAGCTTTAGTATAGTCTTGAAGTATGCCAACAATTTTAAGAATTGGTGTCTACCGCTTCTACTTTTACAGCCATGATCTTAATGAGGTGTCGAAACTACATTCCGTCCCTGGAAGAAAGGCGATCCGATTATCGAATCTACTGGTGTCTATCGGCTGAATAATGGGCAGTTGCTATTAAGTCAAAAATGTTCTTAATTTTGGATAAAGTCGAGCTAAAATCATGACGGAAAGAAGCCTATAACTCCTAAATATGTGTCTTTATACAAGATGCATACATGGTTCACACACATGATAAAAATTACAAATTTCAACAGTGCCGGTAAACTGACCGCTTTTTTGTTCCTGATAACTCTCTTTCTCACCCCTTGTGTGATTGTAAATGCAGGAGAACGTGGTGTATTAATGAAATTTGGCGAAGTACAAAACCAGATATTAGGAGAAGGACTTCACTTAATTATTCCTGTAGTCAATACTGTGAAAAAGTTGAGTATTCGAGTCCAAAAACAGGAAATTTCTGCTGAGGCTTCTTCTAAAGATTTACAAAATGTTTTCGCCGATATAGCCCTCAACTGGCATATTATTCCCCAGGAAGCAAATGCCCTTTTTCAGGAAATTGGAGATGAACAAAATGTAGTTATTCGGATTATTAGCCCAGCCGTTGAAGAAGTACTCAAAGCAGTAATAGCAAAGTATACTGCTGAAGAAATTATTACTAAACGAGGAGAAGTCAAAAGTGGAGTAGATAATGCATTGTCCACACGACTGGGTAGCTATCACGTTACTGTTGATGATATTTCTCTAGTCCATGTGCATTTTTCAGAACGATTTGGTGAGGCGGTGGAGGCAAAACAGATTGCTGAACAAGAAGCAAAACGAGCAGAGTTTATTGCACTGAAAGCAACAAAAGAGGCTGAGGCAAAAGTTAATTTAGCCAAAGGAGAGGCTGAGGCACACAGATTATTACGTGATGGTTTAACTCCAGAAATTCTACAAAGGCAAGCAATAGAAAAATGGAATGGTAAGTTGCCATTAATTGTAAGTAAGGAGCCTCCAAAATTGTTGAATTTAAGTGAATTTTTAAAATTTGACGAAAATTGATCTTCTTGCTAGCTGATTTGCTCTCCATCCAAAGACTTAGAACCAAGATTTCTTGAATAAGTCAGTTTTTTTGGTCGTAACTCCTCCATCTATTGCTATATCTGCTATAGCAATCCGATTTGATTCAGAGAATTACTCGTAGAGACCGGGGACTGGGGACTGGGGATGGTGGGGCCCCCTCTGGGGATAAGGGGTAATGGGGACTGGGAAGAAGGAATAAAGGTGTACTGAGTGTTTTTCAAAAATCAAATATGAGTCCTATATATCTATATATATAGTATAGGTGGATAGATATGCACCCATACTATCGATTCCTTGTAGAAAAGTGATAAACTAAATTAACTGTTGAAGAATAAAATAGGAGAATCAAGAATCTTCAACTGGATCAACAGCATAATCAATAGGGTATAAACTGTCGAAGAAATTAAACCTGTGAATAATTCTTTTTTGAGGTTATGCTCTTGAGGCTCTTTTTGAAAAATGTCCTTAGAACCGAATTGCATCAAGAGAATTCCCACAATATTAGAGAGCCAGTATCCGATAATTGAACAAGGTAGAAGCAATTTTGGGGAAAGTAAACTACATGCATACCCCAAACCATAAGCTATTGGCAAATTGAATAGTAAGTCATTCCACCAACATAATGGTGATAATAAATATCCTAGTACTAGAAAAAATCCACCTCTGAGTTTTTTGAAAATGTCTTTTTTGATCTCTACTGGTGTAAACTGTTGTAATTGCTCTAGTCCTGTGTCTCTTGTTACATTCAACTCTTGACTAACGTTTTGGACGCTTTCCATAAAAAAACCACTATTCCTATCGTCTTAGTGTAGTTTAATATATAAACTAAATTAATGTCTAGTACACGAGTGATGACATTTTGGCTTTTTAATGCTGAAAGTTTTACCACTGCATAGTCTCAGCAAAATTGTAAAAAGCAAAATTGAGTTTAAATCAACTGCAACTTCACGATATCTGAATTTCTGCTAGAGACACATCAGTTAGTTCGCTTCTTGCAGAATCTAGGTTTTTCCTTGAATATCTGAGTGAGATAGAACAATTTATACACAATTGAGACAATCAACGCTATTTATCTGCTAAATGAGTTTCAAAATAAATATATATCTTCGTAAATCATAGCACACGATGAGTTCCAAGACCGATACTGCAATAGCCAGAGCCTTATTAGGTTGGGGTGAATATTGAGTTGCAAAATTTTTATGTTTTTGCATATCGCAGGGGCAGAAATTTGAACTAATAATAGCTACAATAAAAGTGCTGAGGTATCTTAATCGAAAAATGACAGATTTAACTCCAAACAGCACCTTTTTAATAGTAGGAATTGTTTTTATAACGATTGCTGTCATCGGGCAATCTAAATTAGCTTTTATTGAAATCAATCCTGGTTGTTTTGGGAGAATTTTGGCTTTAATTATTGGTATTTCGATCCTATTATATGCTTTAGGACTACTCAATTTTTCAACAGTAAATCTGGATTTATTAAGAACTTCTCTGACAGAACAAATAAAACAGAGTGTAAGTTCAATTAATGACCTTTTGCAAGGTTCGTAATAGATCATAAATGGATGCAAAATTTGCTCAACAATCGCTGCCAAGCTAGTTCTTTTGTTGCTTCATCCCAATGCCACCGCAATAAATTAGCGGCTTGACTCTTGGCAATTCTAGGCAAACCAATCGCTTGTCTAGGTGCATCTGTAGCTAGTAAAATAGCGGTCTCTACATCACAAATCCCCCATTTTACCAAATTCTGCACTCCCACTAATAAGGGTAAAGTCGTCCCCGATAAAGTGCCATCGGCTAGTCGTGCTGTACCGTTTTGAACTCCAATTTGCCGACTGTCCCAAGGATAGATGCCATCGGGTAGCCCTAGAGGTGAAAGAGCATCGCTAACGAGGAACAGCCCTTTTTCTTGATAACTAGCGCGGAGTAATATTTGTAGCATCGTGGGCGAAACGTGTTCACCATCAGCAATAAAACCACACATGACATCAGGATGGGTAATTGCTGCGCCTAATAATCCTGGTTCGCGGTGATGCAATGGTGGCATGGCATTGAAAGCATGAGTTACCATCGTTGTACCGAGTTCAAAAGCAAGTTGCGCTTGGGCTGATGTTGCCTGAGAATGTCCTAAGCTAACGGTAATCCCTAAAGAACGCAAATATGGAATTACTTCGTTTGTGGGATCTAACTCCGGCGCTAGGGTGATGACTTTTACAACATGGGCATAATCACCCAAAACCCGCTTTACCTCGTCAATTGTTAAGGGTAACAAGTACTCTGCTGGGTGTGCGCCGCGCTTTTGGTAATTCAAAAATGGGCCTTCTAGATGTACGCCGAGAATCTTGGCAGATGATCTTACCCCCAACCCCTCTTTGTTGAGAGAGAGGGGAGTAAAATTAGCAATGACTGCTAGCGATCGCTGAATCTTTTCTACTGAAGTTGTCACAAGTGTCGGTAAAAATCCATCTACCCCGACATCCCACAAAAATTGTGTTATTTTCTGGAGTACATGAGCATTTTCAGCCGTTAAATCAGGAAATGCCAAACCCAACGCACCGTTAATTTGCAAATCAACGCCACCCAATGAAATCCAGTCACCTGCAACATCTATCACGGATGCACAGATGTCCTTCTCTACTGTACCCATTGGCAAGATTTGCTCAATTATGCCCTCTTGATTAACCAAGAGCATCTGCAAATCTTTGTAACCAGGTACTCTAGCATTGATAATATCTACAGGATTTTGTGTTGCTTGGGTCATCACACTGACGAGAAGATAGCTAAATCTGATTTTAGATGCAACTAACATCAATGAATCAATTCAAACAACGCCAATAGATGAGATGATGATCCGCATTACCTAGCTTCCATAAGCTAGCTCAAATAATTTTGAATTTTAAATTTTGAATTTTGAATTATTATGACTCCCCTAGTTGGTATTATCATGGGCAGCGATTCCGATTTGCCCACTATGAAAGATGCGATCGCAGTTTGTAAAGAATTTGGTGTTGAGAGCGAAGTGGCGATCGTTTCAGCTCACCGTACCCCAGAACGCATGGTACAATATGCTCAACTTGCACATCAACGCGGTATTAAGGTAATTATTGCAGGTGCCGGTGGTGCTGCCCATCTACCTGGAATGGTAGCGTCTTTAACTCCCCTTCCTGTGATCGGTGTTCCTGTACCCACTCGGAACTTACAAGGTGTAGATTCTTTGTATTCTATTTTACAGATGCCTGGTGGTATTCCTGTGGCAACAGTAGCGATCGGTAATGCCAAAAATGCCGGACTTTTAGCAGTACAAATCCTCGCAACTCATCAACCAGAATTGCTAGAAAAAGTGCAACAATATCGCCAAACCTTATGTGAATCTGTAATTGCCAAGCAAGCAAAACTAGAACAACTAGGCTATGAGCAATATTTACAGCAGATGTTTTAATAAATATTAATACCAGAGCAGCAGAAGAACAGAGGAGCAACGAAAGAATTTCTAACTCTTGACTTAAATGACCAATGACAAATGACAAATGACAAATAACAAATGACAAATGACAAACCAAACTATTCGCGTAGCTGCCCGTGTTATTGCTTTGCCTAACAAAGTAGAACAACTAAAAGCTGTACTGTTGGAATTGATTGAACCAAGCCGTCAGGAACCAGGTGCGATCAAGTATGAACTTTTGCAAAACCAGGACGACCCAACAGACTTTACTTTTGTAGAGGAGTGGACTTCTCATGAAGCCCTGAATACTCATCTAGATTCACCTGATTTCCAAGCGGGAGCAGCTAAACTTGAAGGTTTAGTGACTACTGCACCAGATATCCGCCGCTACCATCTTTTGGCATAGTGTCATCTTGCTAACTAGAAGCAGACTCTTTATGAAAAGAATAAGGTTGAAAACCTCGCCCCTTGTAGGCGATAGCTCCCTTGCTCCCTTGCTCCCTTAGTTGAAGCTTCACCCGCAAGTGGCGTGGTTTTTCTCCCCTGCTCCCCTGCTCCCTTGCTCCCCTGCTTTTCACTTTTGGGGATCATTTGGAATATCTCAGCCTTAAATTCTCAGATTGAAGCGATCGCTCCAGAATCAATGCAGCATTGTGAAGTATCTTGATCTTGAGACCTTAGTCAAAAATTGAGAGCTAATGTGCCAATTGCTCGGAATGAATTGCAATGTTCCAACGGATATTTGCTTTTCTTTTGAAGGGTTTTCTGCACGGGGAGGAAAAACGGATGACCATCGCGATGGTTGGGGTATTGCTTTCTTTGAAAGAAAGGGATGTCGAATGTTTTTAGATGCCCAACCTTCTGTTGCTTCTCCGGTAGCGGAGTTTGTGCGGAGTTATCCCATCCACTCAACCCATGTCATAGCCCATATCCGCAAAGCTACTCAGGGTGAAATTGCCCTGCACAACTGCCATCCTTTCCGCAGAGAATTGTGGGGTCAGTATTGGGTGTTTGCCCACAACGGTAATTTGCCAAATTTTGATCCAGAAAATTTGGGTTTTTATCAAGCCGTAGGTGACACCGATAGTGAAAAAGCATTCTGTATGATGCTAGAAACATTGCGATCGCGCTTTCCGAAAGGTAAGCCTGATATAAAGGAACTGTACTCTGTGCTGCAAGAAATTACTGCTGTAATTGCGAAAGTGGGTATATTTAATTACTTATTATCAGATGGAGAATACTTTTTTGCTTATTGCTCAACTAATCTCAGCTACATTATTCGCCAAGCGCCCTTTGCCGCTGCCCATTTAATTGACCAAGACATGACCGTAGATTTTCGGGAAGTGACTACTGAACGCGATCGCGTTGCTGTCATTGCTACCACACCCCTGACTGACAACGAAGTATGGACGAAAATCCAACCGGGAGAATTACTAGTTTTTCAGGATGGACTGCCCCTGAAATATGCATTCACTTAATAATAAGTAGTTAGTCGATTTCTCCCATTTAGATAATTTCTAGATGGGTTTTATTTTTTATGGTGTTCATATTGAGTAATTTATAGCTATTTCCAGATAAATAGGACTGTTAGAGCAAGTCTATTAATTTGCTTTTTCGTGAGAGGATCAGATCCTCGACTTCTTGAAGAAGTCGGGGATCTTTTTGTTACAGATGTATATCACTTTTGTAATTTACCAATTTATATAATTTTTTCCAACTTAGTTGTTACAAACTTATATAAAATACCGATTTTTTTGGTATAAAATTTATACCTTTACACTGAACTCTATCTATATTAAGATAGCCAATAAAATGCTGTAACTTATGCTAAACAAGAATTTCAGATATTTTTGTTTACTGCAAACATCATTACAAAAAATGTATTGCTAACAACATAAAAATAAAATTCTCTGATGAATGCTATCCAATTACTCCTCCTCATTGCAATTTTCTTTCTCACAAGTATCATAAGTGTCATTACAGGAAGTACTTCTTTAATTACCGTCCCTGTAATGTTGCAATTGAGTATTGAACCGCGTATTGCTCTTGCCACTAATATGTTGGCATTAACCTTTATGAGTGTTGGTGGTACATTACCTTTTATTGGTAAAAAAACAATTGACCGCAGTCGTTTGCCAATCCTGATTTCCCTAACGCTTTTAGGCTCAATTATTGGTGCATTACTTGTTTTAGTTGTACCATCAAAATCAATGCCTCTAATTATCTCAATTCTGATGATTGTGGTTGCCGTGTTTTCAATCACCAATCGGAAAGCTGGAATAGTTTCAAGAATAGGGAAACCATCACCAATAGCAGAAATTGGTGGATATGTGGCAACTTTTGTGCTTGGTGTTTATGGTGGTTTCTTTAGTGGTGGCTATGTCACTATGCTCACAGCAGCTTATGTCAGCCTATTTCGGATGACATTTGTACAGGCGGTAGCAAACACAAAATTTATCAACATTTTTTCTTCGCTGATTGCCACTATTATTTTCTTTACGCAGGGAATAGTTGATTACAAACTAGGTATTATTCTGAGTATCACTATGTTCATTGGTGGAATTGTCGGATCGCAGGTTGCCCTCAGACTTAGCAACTTCTGGTTACGGCGTATATTTCTCACCACAGTAATTGCTCTTGCACTCAAGACTTTATTTGATTTTGCTGTATATTCACCAAAAATCTAAATACTTAACAAGCTGTTCATAAAAATTGCACTTATGAACAGTTGTTGAATAAAAATCTAGATCAGAAAGGCGATATTAGCGTTGCCCACTTTGTATTTTGTCGAAGATTGCGCCGTCATCAAAAAACTTCTTCTGAACAGTATCCCAGCCTCCCAAGCTCTGAACGTTATAAAGCTTAGAAATTTTGGGAAATTTATTCTGTACTTCTTTTGTTACAGCAGAATTAACAGGTCGAAAACCAACTTTGGCAAACTCACGTTGAGCTTGTGAAGTAAAAAGAAACTTGACAAAAGCTTCCGAAACCTCTCTGGTGCGGTGCTTATCAACATTTTGATCCACAACTGCTACTGGGGCATCTATAGAAATGTTTACCTGGGGAACCACATAAGAAGGTGAAGTTTTTCCTTGTTGTGCTGCTAAGATAATCTCGTTTTCGTAGTTAAGCAGAACATCCCCTTGACCTTTTTTGTAAAAGACATCGCTTGATTCCCGCGCATCTTTAGGTAATATAACACAGGGACATTGCGAAAGACTTGGGTAACATAGTTAAGAGCTTGGGCTTCACTTCCACCATTTTTGGTGATTGCACCCCATAAAGCCAGGAAGTTCCACCTTGCACCTCCTGAAGTCTTGGGGTTGGCTGTAATCACCTTGACGCCTGGTTTGCTTAAATCACTCCAAGTTTGGATCTTTTTCGGATTACCTTCACGCGTTTCTAGGGCAACTACTGAGTGAGTCACAATTGAGTTATTTGGTGCTTTCTTCTCCCAACCTGGTTGAATCAGTCCGGCTTTTTCAATTTTTTTGGTATCCAAAGCCAGCGCCAAAGCTACAACATCTGCTTCTAACCCGTCAATTACTGCACGGGTTTGAGAGCCAGAACCACCATAGCTTTCCCGAATCGCTACATTTTGACCTTTTTCGCGTTTCCATTTCGCTACAAATTGAGGAATGATTTTCTGGTAAGCAGCTTTGGTGACTGCGTAGGAAGCTAGAGTTATTTCAACTGTCTTACCGCCTTGACTAATCAATTGAGGCTTCTGGTTAACAGAAATAGTTTTATTAGCGCTGCCCGCAGCATAAGCAGGAATAAGGACACTTAAGCTCAAGCCAGTTGCTAATAATAACGCAGAGGTTTTAGTTGAGGTGAGCTTTAATTGCAGAAATAGCTGTCTGCCTGGGCGGGAAACTTGTAACTTTTTGGCTTGCAGATGTGTCATGGAAGCTGAATGTTGTGTAGTTGCTTGAGCAAACAACGGTAATCCGGTCTAATTACCGTTGTTTAACTTGAGAAAGAGATTATCAGATTAATTCTCAAAATTCAACTATTTTTTATACTAAAAAGTTTTATTTCCACTCGGAAAACTCGTACTCAAAATATGTAATACCGATTATCTGTGAGCTTGTATAGAACCAGTTGCTCAAGCCTATTGTCTTACCAAGGTTGATTTTGTACAGTTTCAGACAGAACTGGTATAAAGTATCTGACTACTGTTTCATTGGAGCACGAGAGCAAGGGGAAATAAGCTATTAAATAGCAAGTTGCTTGATGTAATAGGTATCGAATTGCGATGCCTATGGCGGGCTGCGCCTACGCAACTTGATAGTTGAAAGTAAAAGTATTTGTAATTCCTCACAAAACTGGTAAAATCACCATATTCTTGATAAAGAATGTGAGGTTTTTTGGTGTTTGCAACTAGATACACGGAATCATCCAGTATTATAAACACTATATAACTGTATTCCCATCAATTATTTGTAGATTTAGTGGAGGAAGGAGAATGAGTTTGTGGCAACGCCCACTGAAAAGATTACAAGCGATGTCTTACGACAAGCTGCTAGCCTACGGCAACGCCAAAGGCGAACGCATCTACGCGTTCAATAGAACGTATCGGTTCAGACTAAATTCGCTCAAAGGCTTTGTATCACTCTTTTTGGTAGGTACTGTATTGAGTGTAGCCCTTGCCGCCTGCTCTGGTGGAGGAACTGGGAATAATTCTGCCTCTGAAACCCCTGCTGCTAGTGCCAGTCCTGTGGCTGTAAGCAAAGATAATGTTGAATTAACTCTAGTTTCCTTTGCAGTTACTAAAGCAGCTCACGAAGCAATTATTCCTAAGTTTGTAGAACAGTGGAAGAAAGATCATAATCAAGCTGTCGTCTTCAAGCAAAGCTATGGCGGATCTGGTTCCCAAACTCGTGCTGTTATCGATGGTTTGGAAGCAGATGTTGTTCACTTGGCACTAGCTGGAGACACCACAAAGATTGAGAAGGCTGGATTGATTCAGCCAGGATGGGAGAAAGAAGTTCCCAACAATGGTATTGTTTCCAAATCTGTTGCAGCATTAGTCACTCGTTCCGGCAATCCTAAAGGCATCAAGAACTGGCAAGATTTAGCCAAAGATGGTGTGAAATTGATTACTGCTAACCCCAAAACTTCCGGCGGTGCTAAGTGGAATTTCTTAGCACTATGGGATTCTGTAATTAAAACAGGTGGCGATGAGGCTAAAGCTACTGAATTTGTGACTAAAGTTTACAAAAATGTGCCAATCTTGCCTAAAGATGCGCGGGAAGCTACTGATACATTTGCCAAGCAAGGGCAGGGAGATGTCTTAATCAACTACGAAAACGAAGTTATTTTGGCACAGCAAAAGGGCGAGAAGGTTGAGTATGTCGTTCCTGATGTGAATATATCCATCGACAATCCCATCGCTGTGGTAGATAAAAACGTCGATAAGCACGGAACCCGCGAAGTTGCTGAAGGTTTTGTGAAATACCTCTATAGCTCAGAAGCACAGCAAGAGTTTGTCAAATTGGGATTCCGTCCTGTGGATGAGACTTTAGCTCAAACCAAGGAAGTCACAGACAAATTTCCCAAGCTGAAAACTCTGGGTACAGTTGCAGACTTGGGCGGTTGGGAAGCAATTGATAAGAAGTTCTTCGCAGATGGGGGCGTGTTTGACAAGATTCAAGCCAAAAAATAATTCGTAATTCTTAATTCGTAATTCGTAATTATGACTTCACAACTTTCTTTTCTCCAGAATTAAAAGTAGTTGGTCTGTGCTGGAATTACGAATTAGCAATTACGAACACTAGCAAAAAGCTCCTTGTGAATTTTAAATTTTGAATTTTTCACTATGACAACTGTATCTCCTTCTGTGGAAGTTGAACGCAAAACGCCATTCTGGAAGAGATTGGGGCGAGTTCCTTGGACTTGGCGAATCACCATTGCATACCTGACGGTGATGTTGTTTGTCCCGATAGCTGCTATGTTTCTGAAAGCAGGTACAGAACCTCCATCTAGGTTTTGGGCGATCGCAACCAGTGATATCGCATTGGCAACCTATAATGTCACTTTTGTGACGGCAATATTTGCTGCCTTACTCAATGGGATTTTTGGTACTTTGATTGCCTGGGTCTTGGTTCGCTACGACTTTCCCTTAAAGCGCTTGATTGATGCCACAGTAGATTTACCCTTTGCACTACCAACTGCGGTAGCAGGGCTAACCCTGGCAACAGTTTACAGCGATAATGGCTGGCTAGGTTCGCTACTAGCACCACTGGGAATTAAGGTATCTTTTACCCGCACGGGAGTAGCGGTAGCAATGATATTTATCTCACTACCTTTTATTGTGAGAACTGTGCAACCCGTACTTCAAGAAATGGAACATGAGATTGAAGAAGCTTCCTGGTGTCTGGGTGCTTCTCAATGGCAGACCTTCTGGAAAGTGATTTTGCCACCTTTATTTCCCACGATTTTGACTGGTATTGCCTTGGGTTTCTCTCGTGCAGTTGGAGAGTATGGTTCGACTGTGATTATCTCTTCTAATACACCATTCCAAGATTTGATCGCACCTGTGCTGATTTTCCAACGGCTAGAGCAGTACGACTATTCTGGTGCAACAGTAATTGGCATAGTTTTACTATCAATTTCGTTGGTACTGTTATTGGCAATTAATTTTTTACAAGCATGGGCAAGGCGGTATGACAGTAGATAAACCAAGTTTTCACTCATCTACATCTGTATCAGATACAGCCAAGCCGAAAGAGCAGAAGAGTTGGGTGCCAATAGTTTTGATTGGGATAGCGATCGCCTATTTAGCCCTAGTTCAATATATCCCGGCAATCAACGTTTTTTTCCAAGCCTTCAGCAAAGGTGCTGGGCCGTTTTTGTCCAACCTGACGCGACCAGCTTTTCTTCATGCAGCTTGGCTAACGCTGTTGTTGGCTGTGATTTCTCTACCTTTAAATACGGTATTTGGTTTATGTGCAGCTTGGGCGATCGCTCGTCATAAATTTCCTGGACGCGCCGTAGTTTTGAGCATTATTGACTTGCCCTTTTCAATTTCGCCCGTAGTTGCAGGATTAATGATTGTGCTACTTTACGGCCGGAATGGGTGGTTTGGCCCTTGGCTTTTGGCCCATGATATCAAGGTTATCTTTGCCTTTCCAGGTATGGTGCTAGCTACAGCCTTCGTGAGTATGCCCTTTGTGGCGCGGGAAGTGATTCCGGTTTTAGAAGAATTTGGTAAGGATCAAGAAGAAGCTGCTAGAACTCTCGGTGCGAAAGATTGGCAGATATTTTTGCGCGTCACCCTACCTAGCATCCGTTGGGGTTTACTCTACGGTTTAATTTTGACCAATGCCAGAGCAATGGGTGAATTCGGCGCGGTTTCGGTGGTATCTGGCAACATTGCTGACCAAACCCAGAGCCTACCACTGTTTGTAGAAGATGCTTACAAACAATACGAAACTGAAGCGGCTTTCTCTGCGGCTGTATTGTTAGCGTTGCTAGCAGTAGTAACCTTGGTGCTAAAGGAGATTCTAGAACGGAAAACCCGCATTAAAGATGTTGAATAAAATCCCCAGAGAGTTACTCGCTGAAGCAAGAATCAGTCAAAAGAAGCAGGGGAGCTCTTAGCAGGGAGCAAGGGGGAAAATACCAGACTTGAAAGATCCCTCAATCTCCTCCCCTTGCTAAGGGGAGGTTTTGCGTCAGCAAAGCCGGAGTGTGGTAAAACGCTTGTGGGACAACGGTTTGAGCTTAAGTTGACACCAATGAGCAATGTTCCCTACGATAGAACTTTACTGGCTCGTACTAAATCATGAGGAATAATCACAATGGTTCAATCAGCCCCAAAAATTATAACCGTTGATGAATTTATTAGCTGCTACAGTGAGTGCGATCGCTATGAATTAATTGATGGTGAATTAATTGAAATAGAACCAACTGGGCCACACGAGCAAGTATCTGCATTGATTGGGCGAAAACTGAATGTAGAAATTGATCGTCATGATCTAAGCTACTTTATCTCCCATCGTTGTTTAATTAAACTATTAGGAACAGAAACAGCTTTTCGTCCCGATGTGATTGTGTTAGACCAAACTCAATTAATTAATGAACCATTGTGGCAACAAGAACCTGTAATTACATTAGGAAACTCAATCAAACTGATTGCTGAAGTGGTCAGCACAAACTGGCAGAACGATTATGCCCGCAAAGCTGAAGATTATGCCTTGTTAGGAGTGCCTGAATATTGGATTGTTGATTATCTGGGCATTGGTGGCAGAGAATATATTGGCAAACCCAAACAGCCAACGGTGACGATTTGTACACTAATAGAGGATGAGTATCAAAAACAGTTGTATCAAAACAACGATCAACTTATTTCCTCAATCTTTCCCAACTTGCAACTAACGGCACAACAAGTTTTTACGGCTGGGCGATCTATCATTCAGTGAAATTGTATATATAGCAGTCCGATTTGATTTCTAAAAAAATCTCACTATCTGTAGGGTGGGCTATGCCCACCATTACCGAGATATGGTGGGCATAGCCCTGATTATTCCGTAGCGGTAATTCATGAATTACCACTACTTTCGTTATGTTTTGCGTAAGTCCTATACCCCTTTGAGTCGTTCTTGGGTGTCAACGGTAAGCCAGTTATTGAATATAGGACTTACGCACACTCTACGAATTCTTCTCTACGAGACGCTGCGCGTTGGCAGAAGCCTCTCCAAGAGTTGGCGGTTCGATAAATTACAGCGTTTTTCAAGTAATTGAACCACACCACGCCCTACTCCCTTATCTCCCTCATCCCCCTCATCTCAATTGTGATCTAAATACCTAAAAACTGCTGTAAGCTTTTGGGCGATTTTTGCGTAAGTCTTACTTATGCCGAATTAGCCTGTGGCAGTACGTCTTAACCGACGTGGAAACCGACATGACAGATGTTAATCCACCGTTGAAATCCTCAAAGTCTGTATTTGCTTTCAACTGTGAAAACGCTTAATTAGTAGCAGCTTATATAATCAATAGCTGCATAACCGCCGCGAGAAGTACTCCAAGTAATCGAACAGGTTTTTCCTGATGAATAACCCTCAAGAAGTAAATTAGTAACTTCTTGGTACAAAGCATTATCCTTCCACAAACATAGCCAACCGCTAGCAGTTGGTAATGTAGGGTTCATTTTAATACATACACCCCTTTGTGCTACCTGACTATTTAGATGATATTCACTAATTGTACCAGATGCACTTGCAGCCAGAGATGGTGTATTGCCTAGCATAACTAAAGCACAAGGTAAACCCAAAAATTTAAAAAGTTGTGCTTTCATGAACTTTCACTCTCTTGGTATGTAATTAAATGTCTAGAATAGACAAAACAAACGTTTAATTTTAGACCCAAAGTAGCCTTGGTTACGCAAATCAAGCCAGATGAGAGGATGTCTGAAAAGCAAAAAAGGTATCCCGTAAAACTACTAAACTAGTCTGAGAAAGTTGCTAGAAAATTTACTTTTTCAGATTACAATGCCGATAAAAAACAAGTAAATATTATCAGAGAATGTTTTAAAAGTATTGGGGTATTGGGCGAATCTAATTCTCTACTACACAACAGAAGTCCACTTTTGTGGACTAATGCAAAATCAAGAGTTTGTTAATCTGCAAAGACAGGTTTCAGCAGAGATTTTTATATTCAGCACCTAATTATTATCATCTTTACGCTTATCGTAAGGTTCACCTGTAAAAGGTTGTACGCCTGTAGCAGGATAAGCGTCATCATTAGGCCCAAAAATCCGCATTGCAGCTTCAGAAATATACTTGGTTATGTTCGCAATGATGTTGGAAATAGCCATGATATTTGACTCCTTATTTTCGAGTCGCTATATAAGTGATACCTATTACTTTAATGCTGATATTCTTTGGTGGCTTGTGTTCTCAATATATTGAGATTATATGCAATGTTTATTCAGATAACTTCGCAATACTTTAGCTTGTCAGAAAGCCAAATTTTTCTTATTAATTCTAATTGTAACTTAGCCGTTTTTTCAACCCCAGTCTGGGAAAGAAACTCGTAAATAAACTTGCCTGACAGGATATTATTTCTTTTCATTAGCCGCCTTATCCCATTAACATTATTGCTAGCTATTACTATTAAAAAATGTTAAATATTTTATAAAGTTAGTATTAATTTGCCGATAAATCTACTGTGATACGGCAATTTCAGAAAATATACTTGCCGATAGTTGACATTATTTATGGTAAATATTACCATAAATAGCAGAAGCATCTTGTAAGGAAGCTCTTGCATGACAACTTTGGCAGATTTGGACTACGTACATAAACAGCAAAGCCAGCAGAACCAGGAACTAAACCTATCTGCCGATGACTACAGCTTGCTGACCGACCTTTACCAGTTGACGATGGCAGCTTGTTACACAGGCGAAGGTATAGAACAACGACGGGCAAGCTTTGAATTGTCTGTCAGGCGATTGCCAGAGGGTTTTGGTTATTTAATTGCAATGGGGCTAACGCAGGCATTAGAATATTTAGCCAAAATCCGCTTTAGTTCCGCGCAGATTGCGGCATTACAAGCAACAGGAATTTTTGCTCATGCTGGCGATCGCTTTTGGTCACTTTTAGCTGAGGGAAAATTTACGGGTGATGTTTGGGCAGTACCAGAAGGGACAGCTGTGTTTGCCAATCAACCACTGTTGCGAGTAGAAGCACCCCTTTGGCAAGCGCAACTAGTGGAAACTTACCTCCTAAATACGATTAATTACCAAACTTTGATTGCCACAAAAGCAGCCCGGTTGCGGGATGTAGCGGGGGAGTCAGCAACACTTTTAGAATTTGGCACAAGACGAGCATTTAGTCCTCAAGGGTCTTTGTGGGCGGCGCGGGCGGCGTTGGCAGGTGGATTAGATTCCACTTCTAATGTGTTAGCAGCGCTACAACTGGGACAAAAGCCAAGTGGTACAATGGCACACGCCTTGGTGATGGCATTGTCAGCAATAGAAGGCACTGAAGAACAAGCTTTTAGTGCATTTCATCGATATTTTCCGGGTGCGCCATTGCTGATTGATACTTACGATACCATTGCTGCTGCCCAGCGCTTGGCCGAAAAAGTAAATTCCGGAGAAATGCAATTAACAGGAGTGAGATTGGACTCAGGAGATTTAGTTACCTTATCAAAACAGGTGCGATCGCTCCTTCCCGGTGTGCCAATTTTTGCCAGTGGCGACTTGGATGAGTGGGAAATTGCCAGATTAAAAGCTGCTGGCGCCCAAATTGATGGTTACGGACTGGGAACGCGACTAGTTACAGGTTCGCCCGTAAATGGAGTTTATAAACTTGTAGACATTGATGGTATCCCAGTCATGAAGCAGGCGAGTGGTAAAGTTACTTATCCAGGGCGCAAGCAGATTTTTCGCTCGTTTACCGGAGGTAAGGTAAAAGCAGATAGGTTGGGACTTTTAGATGAAAGTTCTGTGGAAGAAGAACCTTTGTTGCAGTTGGTAGTGCAAGAAGGTGAACGGATACAGCCTTTGGAGTCGTTGGCAACAATTCGTCAGCGTACCGCCGCCTCAGTTGCCAGTTTGCCACAACAAACACGGCGTTTGGATCATCCTGTCTCGGTGCAAGTGGAAATTTCCGAGGGATTACGGGTGTTGGCTGAAGAAACTAAGCAACGTAGACGCCCTAGCGGCTTGCCGCAGGCTACCGCAGAGGCGCTGAGTACACAGAGGTAATAATTAATCTTTCGATATCTCTTAATTACGAACTACGAATTACGAATTACGAATTATTATGAGAGTTGCTTTGTTTGGAACTAGTGCCGATCCGCCAACTGCTGGACATCAAAAAATTCTGAGTTGGTTGTCTGAGCGTTATGATTGGGTAGCGGTTTGGGCGGCGGATAATCCATTTAAGTCTCATCAAACACCCTTAGAACATCGGGCGGCAATGCTGCGACTGTTGATTGCGGATATAGACGCGCCACGGCATAATATTGCTTTGGAACAAGAATTAAGTAGCTTCAGAACGCTGGAAACAGTAGAAAAAGCCAAACTTACTTGGGGTGAGGATGCTGAATTGACGTTGATTATTGGTTCAGATTTACTGAGTCAGCTACCACGTTGGTATCGCATTGAAGATTTGTTACAGGAAGTGCAACTACTGATTGTACCGCGACCGGGATATGCAATAGATGAATCTAGTTCAGAGGTAGTGCAAAAGTTGGGAGGGAAGATTGCGATCGCTAGTCTGACCGGTCTAGATGTTTCCTCAACAGCGTACCGCGAACATGGAGATCCCCAAGCCCTCACAGCCCGTGTAGTTGCCTATATTAATCGAGAGCATTTGTACGAATGCCAGGACGTTCACCAAAAAAGATACCAACTCCGTTAAACCAACAACCTTTGGCCGATTTCAAGGTTGGTGTTGATAATGTAATTTTTTCTGTAGATACTGTACAAAATCGGCTGTTAGTTCTACTAGTAATGCGACAGCAAGAACCATTTTTAAATCATTGGAGTCTTCCCGGTACTTTGGTACGTCCAGGAGAGTCTTTAGAAGATGCCGCCTATCGCATTATGGCGGAGAAAATTAAGGTCAACAATCTCTACTTAGAACAACTATATACATTTGGCGGGCCGAATCGCGATCCACGGGAAGCAACTGATAGTTATGGTGTGCGTTATCTATCAGTTAGTTACTTTGCCCTAGTGCGATTTGAAGAAGCCGAATTAATTGCCGATCGCATGACTGGCATTGCTTGGTATCCAGTCAAACAAGTGCCACAATTAGCTTTTGACCATAATGAAATTTTGGCTTATGGCCATAGGCGGTTACGAAATAAATTAGAGTATAGCCCAGTGGCTTTTGAAGTCTTGCCAGAAATGTTCACCTTGAATGATTTATATCAGTTATACGCCACAGTTTTAGGTGACAATTTTTCCGATTATTCTAATTTTCGAGCGCGTCTACTCAAGTTAGGTTTTTTATGCGATACCGGAATTAAAGTATCACGGGGCGCTGGTCGTCCAGCTAGTTTGTATAAGTTTGACGCCGAAGCTTTTGCTCCCTTAAAAGATAAACCCTTGGTGTTTATTTAATCAATTGTTACCCAAAGTCCAGAGTTAAACCAATTCGCAATTCGCAATGACGCTCTCTACGAGACGCTGCGCGAACGCGGACTCGCTCTAAGCGAAGCCATGCCGAAGGCTTTACGCTGCGCTAACGCAATTCGCAATTAAGTTTTGTAATGGGGATTTAGACCCCACCACAAAACTTATTGGTTATAGAACCGGGGGACTTAAACCCACCGAATTTGTTAAAAGTCTCAAGTCCAGAGTAAGTTATTTGAACATTTACCAATGACTCTTGACAAATGACAAATGACAAATGACAAATGACAAATGACAAATGACAAATGACAAATAATATGAAAATTGCGATCGCTCAAATTAATCCGACAATTGGTGATTTGCTTTTAAATGCCCAAAAAATCCTGGAGGCGGCACAACGAGCAGCATCTAGCGGTGCGCGTTTGTTGTTGACACCAGAACTTTCTTTATGTGGCTATCCGCCAAGAGATTTATTACTAAATCCTAGTTTTGTGGAAGCGATGGGCATCACTTTACAAAACTTGGCTCAGGATTTACCACCAAATTTAGCTGTATTGGTAGGAACTGTTGAACCGAATATCAAAGCACATATTAGTGGCGGTAAAACTTTATTTAACAGCATGGCTTTGTTAGAGAATGGCCAGGTTAAGCAAGTTTTTCACAAGCGACTTTTGCCTACTTACGATGTCTTTGATGAACGCCGCTATTTTGAAGAAGGCTTGCAAGCTAATTATTTCACTCTCGATAATATCCATATTGGCGTAACTATTTGCGAAGATTTATGGAACGATGAGGAATTTTGGGGCAAACGTAGTTATACAGTGAATCCGATTGCTGACTTAGCAATTTTGGGTGTAGATTTGATTGTAAATTTGTCTGCTTCGCCCTACACTGTAGGCAAGCAGCAGTTCCGCGAAATCATGCTCAGGCATAGTGCAATACGTTTTCAACAACCGATGATTTACGCTAATCAGGTTGGCGGAAATGATGACCTAATTTTTGATGGACATAGTTTTGTCTTAAATCGTCAAGGTGAAATTATGTCTCGCGCTCGTGGTTTTGACACCGATTTAGTAGTTGTTGAATTTGACGAGATACAAAGGGATTTTCAATTAGGTTCTGTAGCACCTGTCTATGAATCAGAAGATCAAGAAATTTGGCAAGCGTTGGTTTTGGGAGTGCGAGATTATGCTCGTAAGTGCCGCTTTTCTAAAGTAGTGTTGGGTTTAAGTGGCGGGATTGACTCTGCAATAGTAGCAGCGATCGCCACCGCTGCACTTGGTAAGGAAAATGTCCTCGGTGTTCTCATGCCTTCCCCTTACAGTTCTGAGCATTCCATCAGTGATGCTGTGGCATTAGCTGAAAATTTGGGGATTAAGACTAATCTTTTACCAATTGGCGAGTTAATGCAAGGCTTCGATCGTACTTTAGATGATTTGTTTGCGGGTACAGAGTTTGGACTGGCTGAAGAGAATATCCAATCTCGGATTCGCGGTAATTTGTTAATGGCGATCGCAAATAAATTTGGCTATCTGCTTTTATCTACTGGTAACAAGTCAGAAATGGCAGTTGGTTACTGCACTCTCTACGGCGATATGAACGGCGGATTAGCAGTGATTGCAGATGTACCTAAAACCCGTGTGTATTCACTTTGCCATTGGTTAAATCGCAATAATGAAATCATCCCGGCAAACGTCTTGACTAAAGCACCCAGCGCCGAACTCAAACCAGGCCAAGTAGATCAAGACTCTCTACCGCCTTACGAAATTTTGGACGATATTTTGCAACGCCTGATTCACAATCACCAATCAGCAGCCCAAATTGTTGCAGCCGGTTACGATGCGGTGATTGTAGACAGAGTAATTCAAATGGTGGCGCGGGCTGAATTTAAACGGCGACAAGCACCCCCTGGCTTAAAAATCACCGATCGCGCCTTCGGAACCGGTTGGCGAATGCCAATTGCTAGTAACTGGGTTGGTGTCAAAAATGCTTACCAGACTAAAAGCATAGCTACACCTACCTTAGTCTGTTGGGATGGACAAGATGCCCGTCCGCAAATCAAGTAATTAATTATCAAACCTCTTCCTACTTTAAACCGCTGATGACACAAATCACGTATAAAATTGAAGCATTTTGGGATTCAGATGCAGAAGTTTGGGTAGCAACTAGTGATGACGTACCTGGATTGGTAACAGAAGCTTCTACGATTGAGGTTCTGACGCAAAAGCTGCGAGAAATAATTCCAGAACTGATCATTTTGAATAAAATTGTCCCTCCTGACTATGTGGGTTCTATCACCTTTGAGTTAACCAGCCATCGACAAGAGTTGATTAAGGTGGCTTCATAGATGGGTGCGTCGTTTACTCCTGAGTTGAAAAAGATGCTTTCAGAAGTTGGGTGCTACTTTGAACGGCAAGGCAAAGGAGATCATGAAATCTGGTACAGTCCAATCACAGATCATCGGTTTGTTGTAGACGGAACCATCAAGTCACGCCATACCGCTAACGGAGTTTTGAAACAAGCTGGACTTCCCAAAGCCTTTTAGGGGGATAAAATTACATATCAATGTATTGGAAATGGGGCTTTAGACTATTAATTGTATTCTTTGGGCTGTGGCTACTCCTGGATCTGGGTTCTCGTCTGGGAGCAGAAATTTTTTGGTTTCGGGAAGTCGGCTATCTCCAAGTATTTTTGTTGAGGCTGCTGACTCGTGGTATTTTGTGGCTAGTCGTGGCTGGAATAACTGCTGCCTATCTACTACTAAACCTGGCTTTAGCACAACGGCTAAAATATTCCCAGTCTCTAAAGATTGAGCAAGCAGAACTCAACAGTGAATTAACAAATTTTCTCAGTCCTAATTATCCAAGACGCAACGAAACCCCGATATTTGGGCCACAACGTTTTCAATCATTAAAATTGCGCTGGTTATTACCCTTAACTGTGGTTCTAAGCTTGTTGATTGGGTTAATGCTGGCTCACTATGGTCAAATTGCTCTTTTCTACTGGCATTCTCCAGTTAATCAGGCTATTCTACCTGTTCCCGCCCTATTCCGACCGGAGACAATCTGGCAACTCTTGAGGCAGATTGTCTCTCAAGTCTGGTATCTCGGTTTAATTGGGGGAGTAGCGATCGCCATCTTAATCTATCCTCAATTTTTACTCACTGCGATCGCAATTCTCTCCAGTCCCATTTTTGCCTTCATCATATTCCGACACTGGCCCAAGGTACTGCAATATTTCCACCCCACCCTTTTCAACAGCACTGAGCCTTTATTTGGTCAAGATATCAGCTTTTATGTATTTTCCTTACCCTTTTGGGAACTGTTAGAACTCTGGCTGATGGGATTATGTTTGTATGGCTTCGTCGCCGTTACCCTCACTTATCTCTTGTCGGCAGATAGTTTAAGTCAAGGAATTTTCCCTGGTTTTTCGCCCCAGCAACAGCGTCATTTATTCGCTATGGCTGGCTTGTTGATGCTGGTAGTAGCTTTGAGTTATGGGCTAAGTCGCTATGAACTCGTGTATTCTAGCCGTGGAGTTAGTTATGGTGCTAGCTATACCGATGTGACAGCCCAGTTGCCAGCTTACACCGTTTTGGGCATTGTGGCAGTTGCGATCGCCTTTTATCTACTTTGGCGAACGTTTTTCTGGAAACCCAAATCTCAGTATCGTCGCTTTGTATTTTACGGGTTAGGAGTTTATCTAGTATTAGTTGTAGCTGCTGATGTTGTTTTACCTACTGTGGTGCAATATTTAATTGTTCAACCTAATGAGTTGCAACGAGAGCAACCCTACATTCAACGGACTATCGCCTTAACTCGCCAAGCATTCGATTTAGAGGCGATGGATTCTAGAAGCTTCAACCCGCAAGGAACATTGACTGAAGCTGATATTCAAAAGAATGACTCGACAATTCGGAATATTCGCCTGTGGGATGAGCGACCACTGTTAGAAACTAACCGTCAATTGCAACAAATTCGCCCGTATTATCAGTTCCCCGATGCCGATATCGATCGATATACTCTCAAAACAGATGAACCTTCACCTCGACCACCTGACCCCCAAAAGCCGCCACTCACGCAACAGCAAGCAGTTGAATCAACAGAACGGCGGCAGGTACTGATTGCCGCACGAGAATTAGATTACAGTGCCGTACCACAGGAAGCTCAAACATGGGTTAATCGCCATTTAATTTATACCCACGGTTTCGGGTTTACTGTTAGTCCAGTTAATACAGTTGGGCCGGGTGGGCTACCAGAATATTTTGTTAAAGATATTAGCGGTAATAGTAGCGCCCTCACAACTTCTAATGAAGCCGTTCGTCAAAGTATTCCGATTGGGCAACCCCGGATTTATTACGGTGAGATTACTAATAGTTATGTAATGACTGGCACAAGAGTTAGAGAGCTAGACTATCCTAGCGGTAGTGATAATGTTTACAACTCTTACGAGGGTCTAGGTGGTGTTGAAATCGGTTCGGTATGGCGACGGTGGCTATTTGCGATGTATTTGAAAGATTGGCAGATGGTGCTGACGCGGGACTTTTTGCCAGATACAAAAGTGCTACTGCGACGAAATGTCAAGCAAAGAATTCAAGCGATCGCACCCTTCCTAAAATTTGACAGCGACCCTTATTTAGTGGCTGCTGCTGCTAATCAAGATTTGCCAAGTAATCCCAGTTATCTTTACTGGATTGTAGATGCTTACACAACGAGCGATCGCTATCCCTATTCAGACACTGGTAGCGATGGTATCAACTACATTCGCAATTCTATCAAAGTAGTGATTGATGCCTATCACGGCACTGTGAAGTTTTACATTGCCGATCAAAGCGATCCAATCATTACCACTTGGTCAGCGATATTTCCCGATATGTTCAAACCACTCAGTACAATGCCAGTCAATCTCCGCAGTCATACCCGATATCCAGAGGACTTTTTCAAAATTCAATCTGAGCGGTTGATGACGTACCACATGACCGACCCCCAAGTATTTTACAACCGGGAAGACCAATGGCAAATTCCGAATGAAATCTATGGTAGTGAACCCCGTCCAGTAGAGCCGTATTATTTGATTACTAGTTTACCCACCGTAGACTTTGAAGAATTTCTTCTGTTTTTACCCTATACTCCCAAACAACGGACTAATTTAATTGCTTGGTTAGCAGCGCGATCGGATGGCAAAAACTACGGTAAGTTGGTGTTATATGTCTTTCCTAAAGAACGCCTGATTTACGGAACAGAGCAAATCGAGGCGCGGATTAACCAAGACCCAGTAATTTCTCAGCAAATTTCCTTGTGGAATCGCCAGGGTTCGAGAGCTATTCAAGGTAATCTACTAGTAATTCCCATTGAGCAATCGCTGCTGTATGTCGAGCCAATCTATCTAGAAGCCACACAGAATAGTCTGCCAACCTTGGTACGGGTAGTAGTGGCTTACGAAAACCGGATTGTGATGGCGCAAACCTTAGAACAAGCCTTGCAGGGAATCTTTAAACCAGAAGTTACACCAGCCCCGGCAATTATCCGTCCCTTTGAAGAAGCAGCCCCACCAGGTTAAGCGATTTTAAGACTAAAAAGTTATACCAATTTCAGTAGACCGAAAAGTTTTGCGATCGCTAAAGTTTAAAGTGTAATATCGTGTCCGGTGAAAGACTTATCATTAAGACTGCAAGGGAGCAGGGGGAGAAAGAGTTTTCAGGTTTTTGCACAGATGTGGAAATTATAACTAATTAGGCGGACATGATATGAGCGATCGCCTTGAGCAAGAAAATTGGAAAAAAAACTGAATTTTGTTGCTGAAATTTCTTCAAGCTCGATATCCAAACGCTGAAATTGAGGTTTGGAGCATGGACGAACTAGACGCCAAGGGCGAACGAGCGTCATTGCGAATTGCGAATTGGTTTAATCTCTGGTCTAACTTGCTACCGCTGGCGGCCAAAAATAAGGGCATCTTAATTATAAGTGATTATCCGAACTTGATATTACGTAAAAACCCTCAAACTTTTATTCCTCCGTGTCCTCTGCGCCTCTGCGGTTTGATTTTCCATTATTTATTTGTTTATAAGTCCTGTTAAACAATCTAAAATCTAAAATCTAAAATCTAAAATCTAAAATCTAAAATGGTATGACTTATGAATGCATTTAGAATAGGGGTTGCTGGCCCGGTGGGTTCGGGGAAGACGGCTTTGGTGGATGCTTTGTGTAAGGGATTGCGTGAGCAGTATCAGATTGCGGTGGTGACGAATGATATTTATACTCAGGAAGATGCTCAGTTTTTAGTGCGTTCTCAGGCGTTGGCTAGCGATCGCATTTTGGGTGTAGAGACTGGTGGTTGTCCTCACACTGCTATCCGCGAAGATGCTTCGATGAATTTAGCAGCAATTGAACAATTAGAAGAACGTTTTATCGATTTGGATTTAGTATTTTTGGAAAGTGGCGGTGATAATTTGGCTGCTACCTTTAGTCCAGAATTGGTGGATTTAACAATTTACGTCATTGATGTTGCGGCTGGTGATAAAATTCCCCGCAAAGGTGGCCCCGGTATCACTAAATCTGATTTGTTAGTGATTAACAAAACTGACCTAGCGCCGTATGTCGGTGCAGATTTAAGTGTGATGGAACGAGATGCTAAAAAAATGCGCGGTGATAAACCTTTTATTTTTACTAATTTGAAAACTCAGTCTGGACTTGCAGATATAATTAATTTTGTTTGCACAAATATCTGTTGAAAAGAATTTTATAACCCACAGAGGTGGGTTTTGCCTATGTAGACGCGATTTATGAGCCTTTGAACTCGGCAGTTGAGCCTTTGAACTTGGAAGTTGAGCCTTTGAACTCGGAAGTTAATGCTTAATTAATATCATGTCCGCCAAATTACCCATAATAAAAGAACCCCTCCCCTTAGCAAGGCAGGGCTGTTTCATTCGATCTCTTAGATATTTTGTCAAGAGTATGAGTCAGAAATTTGCTTGATTTGGTCATCGAAAAGCTACCACCTCAACGAGTAAATTTCAGTGCGTTGGCGTTGGCGTAGCCTCTCGTAGAGAAGCCTTGCCGAAGGCATCACGATTTTCTTGGCCAATCAGATTTTTTAGTCACCTGACTTTTTTGCTTGAAACGCTTGTAAATCAGAGCCTTTTAGGGAATGAAATAGCCCTGCCTTTTTAAGGGGTTGGGGGATCTTTTGTGCGTAAGTCCTAAGAAGAAAGAAATACTTAACTGATCTGTATTGGTTTCTAACCGCCCTTTCTATAAAGCTTTCTGATGACGACTTCGTACACGTTCAGCACTACCAGTAGGAATCGCAGCAATTAATTTTTGTGTGTATTCCTCTTTGGGTTGTTGGTAAATGCTTTCGGCTGTACCTTCTTCAACAATTTGACCGCGATTCATAACTAAAATGCGATCGCTCATAAATTTCACTACACTTAAATCGTGAGAAATAAAAATATAAGTAAGCTCAAAGGCTGACTGTAATTCTTTGAGAAGATTTAATACCTGCGCCTGTACTGAAACATCCAACGCTGAAACTGATTCATCGCAGATGATAAACTTAGGATTCAATGCCAAAGAACGAGCTATGCAAATCCGTTGGCGTTGACCGCCAGAAAACTGATGAGGATAGCGGTTAATCGCATCTGCACTCAACCCCACCCGTTCTAAGAGTTCGACTACTCGCTGGCGTCGTTGTTGTTTTGTTTTCCCAACAGCGTGAATTAACAACGGTTCCATTACCGCGTCCCCAACCTTCATCCGAGGATCGAGGGAACTAAAAGGATTTTGGAAGACTATTTGCATTTCCCGCCGCAGTTTTTGCAACCGTTCTCCTTTGAGGCTAGTAATATCTTGTTTCTCAAAGATAATCTGACCACTCATCGGTTCAATTAATCGCAGCAAGGTTCTGCCAAGGGTAGTTTTACCGCAACCAGATTCTCCCACCAATCCTAGAGTTTCCCCTGGTTTGACATCAAAGGAAACGCCATTAACTGCCATATTGTAGCGTTTTGTCCCACCAAACACCCCGCGCACCGGAAAACCAACTTTTAGGTTACGGATTTGCAGTAGGGGTTCCTTTTCATTGAAGTTTGCCAATCTTTCAGCAATTTCTTCAGTAGTGACTTCTGTGGGTTGTGCGGGTTCTTTTGGCTGAATTACTACTTGTCCCGTGGGTGTCTCTTCTGCACTCATATAGTCAGAAACGGTAAGTAATTTTTGGGGACGACGGTTGAGTGTGGGGCGACAAGCTATCAAACCTTTAGTATATGGATGCTGGGGATTGCTGAAAATTTGCCGAGAAGTACCAGATTCGACAACTTTACCTTTATACATCACCGCTATTTGGTCAGCAATTTCTGAAATAAGCCCCAAATCGTGGGTGATGAAAATCATTGCCATATCACGGCTTTGCTGCAATTCTCGCAACAAGTCCAAAATAGTCGCTTGTACGGTAACATCCAAAGCTGTCGTTGGTTCATCGGCAATTAAAATTAATGGGTTACAAGAAATTGCCATTGCAATCATCACCCGTTGCAACTGACCCCCAGAAAGTTGATGAGGGTAGCGTTCCAGCATGGCTTCTTTGTGTTCTTTAACCAACTGTGCCAACTTTGATGGATCTGGTTTCGATGAATTGGCGTTGTTTTGATGCCAATTTTCGATATACTGCTGTTGGATCTCTTCATCGTTAGGTAAAAGTTTTACCTCTTGCAGACCTGCGATCGCAATTTGTCGTGCTTGGGCTGCTGAGACATTTTGATGCCGCATAATCGCTTCTGTTAGCTGAAACCCGATGTTATAAACCGGATTAAGCGAACTCATCGGTTCTTGAAAAATCATGGCGATGTCACCACCCCGGTGTAACTGCATTTGTTCACGAGGCAATGTTACCAAATCGATGGGGTTGCCATTCTCCTGCGGACGAAACCAGATTTCACCGCCAGTAACTATACCAGGAGTCTGCAACAAACCCATCACAGCTAAGGCTGTCACTGATTTACCACTCCCCGATTCTCCTACTATTCCTAGAGTTTCACCTCGACGCAGCGCAATGGAAATACCATCCAAAGCTCTGTTAATGTTGCCATCACCGGGAAATTCAACTTGGAGATTGCGAACCTCTAGGACAGTTTCTCTCATAGGAGTTGGGTATGAATATTAACTTAAAATTATTTGGATTTTAACAAGAGTTTTGATGTATGTGTGGGTAAATTTGGTTTTTACACTTCTTGGCAGTTTTTCACGTACTTCCACAATATACACGCATTTGCGATATGGAACTGTCTGTGATCTCTGCAAATTGCGATCGGCTCATGGTATCCTCTTTTTTCAGAGTTCCAGTCTTTACATAACAGCATTAACTACAAAAAATTGCCACCACGAACAAAACAGCCAGGAGAACAAATCCGTAAATTGGTTAAGGAGCGTCGCCAGTCTGCAATGCTGAGTTATGCTTTTGCAGTGCTTGTTTTAATGGGAACAGTACTGTTATTCAGTATATTCAGTACTTCTTTTGTGGGGATGTTGCTCTCGCTGGGGGCATTGGTAGGCTCATACTACCTGTATAGTAATGGGCAACACTTAATGAAAAGAGCGGGTGATGCTCAACGTGGTGCTACAGCCGAAACTGAAGTAGCTATATTATTGTGCCCTTTGGAACATCGAGGATGGCAAGTAGAATACAACCTCCGAATTAGGAGATGGGGAGATGCAGATGTGGTGCTGCATTCTCCTCAAAATAACTGGTATGTAGTCGATGTTAAATCCCATAGCGGCACTAAAGTTTACGAAAGTCGTCGTCTGCGTAAACGCTACGGCAGAAATACCTTTGATTTTAACGAAGGCGATTTGATACGCAAAGTTAAAGGTCAAGCAACAGAAGTAAAACACTTAAAAAGTGCGCGGTGGGTGACTGCACTGCTTTGTTTTACAAAAGGTAATGTCGATATTCCTAGCAATGAGGTTGGCGGTGTTTATGTTGTAAATGCCAGTGATTTAGTTAATACTTTGTTACATTTAGATAAATAATAGATATTCTCTGTAAAATCACTTAAGCATCACTTACATACATGGAGTTAAATGAAAGTGAGCGATAAATTTACTCACGGTTATGCACTATTAATTGGTGTAGGAGAGTCTAAATATAGTAAGCTTTCGCTGCCAGTAACAGTAAAAGATACTCAAGCAATTTATGCTGCTTTAATTGACCCGCAACTATGTGCCTATCACGATGATAAAGATCATATTCGGGTGCTGAATAATCAAGAAGCAAATAAAGCCGCGATTTTAGATGGATTGAATTGGTTAAAAGAAAAATCAGCTGCAGACCCACATGCAACGGTATTTGTTTATTATTCAGGACATGGCTGGATAGATAAAAATACACAACATTATTATTTACTACAACATGATGTAAAGCCAAATAAACTTCCTAGCTCTGCACTTGCAGCTGAAACTTTCACTGATGCATTAAGGCAAATAAAAGCAGAACGTTTATTAGTTGTGATTGATAGTTGTCATGCAGCAGGAATGGCAACTTCTAAAGAGGCTGATTTGGAATTAGAAGAAGAATTTGAGGATTTTATTCGAGTTGCTCCATCTAAAGATTTGATTAATGATTTGAAACAAGGCAAAGGTAGAGTAGTTTTTACTTCCTCTGAAGGTGAGCAACAATCTTGGATAAAAGATGAATCAAGTAGCATCTATACTTATCACTTTCTCGAAGCTTTGCAAGGTGCTGGGAATCAGCCAGGAGATACAGAAATTCGAGTTTCTAATTTAATGAATTATCTGGGCAAAACTGTACCTGAAAGTGCCTGTAAGCTTTACTACAATGCTGAACAAATTCCGCATTTTGACATGGATGCAGGAGATTTTGTAATTGCCAAACTTAGGGGTGGTAAAGGTTTACCTGATAAGGGATGGGATGAAATCAAGCCCCAAGCTACACAAAATATTAATAAAATTGCCGAGACGATAAAACAGTATGGAAAGTTTATCACGAATATTAATAAAGCTAGTGATATCCATATTGGTGATATTTACAATAAATAACTGCTGCAAAACTATAAAGGGATAATTGATGACTACCCCAAATGAATTGAAGGATATTTTTGAAAAGATTGCAGTCGGTACTCCTATCTTATTAGACTAATAATAATACATAGAAAACTCAAGCTTGCATCACAACCTGGAGGTACTTTTGAACACAGCCAGCAAGGTAGATAAAATTCTCAATGCGTGGTTCGATTACATTGCATTGGATGATTACAGTAATGCCAGAATTGAAGCTAACAGTGATAAAGTCAAACAGCGTGGTGTCAAGCTAGTATGCGACCATATATTAATTGATATAACCACTTTTTCAGAACTACAAAAAAAAGTTAAACAAAGGCAAAAATTTCAACAAGAAGCAGCGTGGGTTTTATCTTTTCCACAAGTTTTAGATGTAGAAGAGAGGAAATCTTATCTTTGTCCTCTGTTTAGCTTGGATGTTACATCCATCCTCAAGGGAGAGTATCAAGAGCAAGGATGGAACTTAGATAGCTTGACACTCATAGAAGCCGGAGACAACTTAGCCACATTCCTTAAATTAGATGATGAACAGTGTGAACAATTGATTACTAAAGATGGGCTACGACGGTTTCTTGAAACAACTTTTGGGCTAATATTTAATAGCTATCAGGATTGGATGGAGCGAATTATTATACCTCGTCGCTCTCGTGACCCAATTCAACGTCAGCCCTACTTATTTGAGTTTACAGGCGGTAGATTTACTGGTAATCTCCGGCAAGACTTGAAAGATATTAAATTAGGCTCGAAAAATTGGTCAAAAGGACATCCAGCTTATGAATATTTGTTCGGTGTGCCTAACTCTGCAAAAGATGAACTTATTTACATGGGAGCTTTCCCAACTCATGCACCTACTAATTCACAATCAACAGCACTAAAACACGCTCAAAGTGAACCTATAACAGCTGTACAAGGGCCTCCTGGTTCGGGAAAAACTACTCTTATTCTTCATCTTATTGCTCAACAGGTAGTCAACCGCGCACTCAGCTTAATTGAAACTGGTAAGAACATCAATAACCTGACAGTAGTGAGTAGCACGAATAACAAAGCAGTTGATAATGTTATTGAAAAGCTAGATAAATTTTTCAAAAATGAATTATTTTATCTAAAAGGAGGAAATAAAAATAATATTCAATCATCTAGTGGAGCCATTGAGCAACTGCGGCAAGCTATTGATTTTTTACAAAAAAACAGCTTTGATGAACAACTATATAATTCCTTAAAACAGAGTATTAAAGCAATTAAAGTTGAAATATTAGCAGAAGAGTCTAAATATTTAGAACTACGTCATCAACGAGATTTAGATGAAAAACGACACCAACATCTTTCCGAGAAAATTCAAACACTGCAAAAGTATTTAGATGAAATTATAGCTGCCATAACCCCCTTTCAAAGAGGAGCAAGAGCTTTATCAGAGTATAATCAACTACCAATCCAAGCTTATCGGACAATAGAGAAGCACTTTAATAAGGCTGAATCACTGCTATCTGAAGGAAGATTAATTTGGTGGGTTCGTCTATGGCGTTGGCTGACTGGTAAAACAGAAGAACGTATTTTACGTGATGTCAATTCAGCTTGCCAATCAGCAATAGCACAAACATCTGGAACTAGTTTTCCTATAAAACCACCTAGCACTCGTGCTGATTTAATTCAACAAGTGCGATTAGTTAGAGAAAGAATATATAAGGCAGATGAGTTAAAAAATGTACAACAAATATTAGAGCAAAAGTATAACGATAGAGACAACACAAAGCGACAAAGTGATGATGCTTTTAAGGAATTCCAAATATTAGAAGTTAGCTTGGCAACTCCACTAGAAAATTTTTATGCTTCGTTTCATCAAAATTTTCATGACAAGCACCAAGAGCTATTTAAGTTATCGTCGCAATTTATTATTCAGCAAGCACTATACAATAAAGACAGAGGAAAACAGACTTTAGAACTATATTCAAGTGTTCTCTCAGGATATAGGAAAGATAAAGATAGGATGGCAGAAAACTTAGATGAACATATCAAATATCTGAGTTTAATTTTTCCTGTCATCACTACTACCTTACCCTCAGTGCGAAATATGCTTCCGTGGATTGGGGAATGTGTTGACCGTACAATTGTAGATGAAGCTGGAATGATTGATCAGCATAAGACTTTTCCGTTATTGGTGCGATCGCGCAAAGCTATTATTGTTGGTGATCCTCTACAAATTGAACCTATTATCACTCTAAGTCAGCAGAGACGCGATAATTATCGCCAAACAGCGTTTCTTGGCAGAGGATTAACTGAAATTGATTACCATCGTTACAGTCCAGAAGAAGAGTATAGCGCTACTACTTATCATCGCGCCGCTGGAGCAAGTGGAGAAAATAATGATCGGGGCCACGGAATTTTTTTGAAGGAGCATTATCGTTGTGAGCCTAGTATTATTCAATATTGCAACGCTATTACTAACTATGATTTAGAAGTAAAAACAGAGTCAGTAAATTCTTTAGTAGATACACACTTAATTGCTTATGATGTTGAGGGAAATATCCACAATAGTGTAAATGAGGAAGAAGTTACTGCTGTAGGTGAGATAATTCAGCATTTGGTTAAGCAAGGTTATTCATTAGAAGATATAGGTGTTATTTCACCCTTTAATGTTCATGCTGCTGTTTTAAAAGAACGATTAAAAAATAAATTCCCTCAACTAGACTCAAAATCTGTTGGAACAATTCACAAATTTCAAGGTTCTGAGAAGAGAGTAATTATCCTGTCTACAAAAGTATGCCGGCCGCAAGATAATGTTTACTGGATTAACAAACGCCCAAATCTTTTGAATGTGGCTGTATCGAGAGCAAAAGAACTATTTATTTTGGTTGGCAATCTTTACAAACTAGAAAAAGGAAATCTGACGCGTCAGCTAGTTGAACATATTCGGGAGCATGGGGTTGTTTTGGAATACAAATCTGAGGCTGAAATTCCCAAGGCTGAACCTGGAAATGTTCTAATCTATGATTGTGAGCATTTACAGATTTTTAGAGAAGCTATTGAGCAAGTTGAAGAAGAATTGATCGTTGTCACGCCTTGGATTCGAGGCTCTGAATCAAAACGGTTTGTTAATGATGTTGTTTCAGCATTGGAAAGAGGAGTGAAAGTAACCGTAGTTTATGGAAATAAAGGCAGCGAGGAAAATGATTATAATGATGCTGTTATTGAGAATAATTTGAGAGATTTATTCTCACAATATTCAGGTTCACGATTCAGTCATTTAGGTGAAGGAATACATATAGAAAGTAGGGGAACAAATGCAAGAATTTTAGTTTGTGATACGAAACTTGCTGTTATGGGCAGTTGGAATTGGTTGTCTCATCCTTACAGAAAGCAGTGTAGCAGGTCATCAATGAATATTAAGCCTCAAATTCGCCAAGAGACAAGTATAAAAATTTCTGACATATCATCTATTGAAGATGTCAAAGCAAGTATTTCTCGACTAATTACACCATAATAAAAAAATTATGTCAAATTACAAACAACCCGAAAACCAAATCTACTATCAGTAACGCTTGCCATTTCAGAAAAGCGAGATGCAGAACGACAGCAGCTTGGAGAAGAATCCCAAGAACCACCGCGCAAAATTCGATATTCTTCATTGCCATCATTTAACCATACACTCCCATCTAAGGGTGCGCCTTGATAGTCTTCGTGTTCGTAGTCATCACACCACTCCCAAACTAGCCCGTGCATATCGCATAATCCAAAAGCATTCGCTGGAAAATTACCAACCTCTATTGTCTGCTGGTGATAAAAAGCATGAATATTTTCTTTGTGTCCACAATAATTTGCTAAATTAGTCGTAATTATTTTGCCAAAATGGAATGGAGTTGATGTTTGGGCACGACAGGTATATTCCCATTCAGCTTCGCTAGGTAAGCGGTATTTTCTTCCTGTTTCTCGTGAAATTCGCTCACAAAACTCTTGTGCATCATACCAAGATACTCTTTCTACAGGTAAGTTATCTCCTTTAAAACAAGATGGTTCTAGTTCAAGACGGCGTTTAATTTTTGGAAGCTTTGCAATAACTCTCCACTGTGCTTGAGTAATAGGATACTTACCTATAAAAAAGGGATTTAAAGCTACTATGTGCTGGGGACGTTCATCTTCAAGTGATTCAAATTCATCTTGAGGTGCGCCCATTTGAAATTTACCACCAGCAATAGAAACCATTTCCAATATGATGCCATCTGCTAAATTTTCTATAAAAGACTCAGCTTGTTTAAGACAACGCTTAGTTTCTATTCCTTGAGTATCTATAGTTACAACTTCAAACTCGAATTTTGTGATAGCTGGTATTGTTGCAGGAGGAAGCAGTGGTGTTTGTGCGTTAGTTGTAACTATAAACTTTTCATTTGTAGCCGGAGGAGAAATGTTAGATATAAGAGAAATCTGGGAATTTGCCTGTGTGGCTGTTTCAATGCCGATTTTCTTGAGTATTTCTTGTATCTGTCGAAGAATTGCGATCGCTTCTTCATTAATGCCTTCGTTGACGATGTTATCGCCGATATGAATATTGTTGCTATCAGGGGTATTAACTATATATTTAGCCGACTGCACCAAATTTTGATTATTACTATTTTCTAGCCATTGTCGCAGTAGAGCAATATCCTTTTTATCTTTTTTACCATCTATGATGCGGTCAAGTATCGTGATTAACTCGTAAGGTGTAGTCATTCAATACCATCAAGTCTTACAAACATTTATTAAAAAAAAATAGTGTAACTTTCTCTATCTCTAACTCACTCGATAGCCAAACTAAGTGATGTAATGTATTACGACAAGATGCAAAACATCAACGCAGACAAAAAAATAGCACACCCTAAAGAATGGCTATTTGTAAAAATTCTCTAATCGTAATGTTAATTAGCAAATTGAATTGTTAATTAGCAAATTGAATACACGCTCAACTACCAACTTTAGAACGGAATATCATCTGGATCTGGTTCTTCCTCTTTCACTGCTGGATAAGTGGTTCGCTCATAATTTGTGGGTTGGGGTACGGGTTCGTAAGTTTTCGCTTGGGGAGCAACGCCAACAGGATTTGTAGCCGGGGTAGGCGCTGGACGTGGTGACTCGTAAGTGGGAACGTCTTTCTGTGCCGGACGAGATGCTGAAGATGGTTGTTGGGGAGCAGTTTCAGTGAATGATGGAGTTATGGTTGCTGAGGGTAATGGATCGGTATTAAAACTACCTCCAACAGATTGAATTTGTTGCACTGTCAATTCAGCGCGTTTTTCTTTAAAACCTTCTTGACGATCAACAGTATTCATAGTTAAACGTCCTACCAGGATGACGCGATCGCCTTGGTGGTAGTTTTGCTGAATTTCTGTTGCTAAATTCCCCCAACCGACAACTTTCAGGGTGGCTGGCGGATCTTCTGGTTTCTGAGAATTGGGAAACTGTACCAGCATTTCCGTAACTCCCAGATTATCGGCTGTATAGCGGAGTTGCGGCTCGTTAATAATTTCCGCCATCAAAACGCAGCTGTTCATTAAAATTACTCCTGACTGCAAAAAGTACTGATTGAAAAAGAGGGGGTTTTTGTATGTAGTGTCAATTAATATCTAGATATGTTTAATTGTTTGCATTTTTTAATAATGCCTGAGTTTTTAGTCCTTTCTAGCATAAAAGCCAAGCGATCGCTTTGAACAGCATTGAGTATACTGTTCGCCACCCTCGCTTGACTAAATTGAGCATTCAATTCTGCATAGAGTAGTATAATTGTACCATCTATTGATTAAATAGAAAAAATTCTTGGCAAAAATTAAGCCTTGACGTGAACTGGAAAAACACCCAAGGCGATCAACCTGGCTGGAAGGTCGCGCAAGATGGGTAAGCGCAAAAACGCAGGTGGTACAAAGGGGCGATTTGAGGTGAGAACCGGGGCCAATATCCGCTTTTGGATCAAAGTTTGAAACGCCTGAATGATGCGTGTGGGCAACTCGCGTTGACGCTGTACTTTTGCTAGGTCGCTAAGTTCTACTTGTCGGTTCTTGAGCGGTTTGCTGAGTATATTCGCCGCAACTACAGCATCTTGAATTGCGTAGTTAATGCCAACTCCACCAACGGGGGACATTATATGAGCTGCATCACCGATGAGTAACAGTCCCGAACGATACCAACTTTTGACACGGCTGGACTCGACTGAGAGAAAAGCTATTTGTGACCAATCATGTAAATTTTGAATGCGTTCCTGGAATTCTGGCACTACTTCGACAACAGATTTTTTTAATTCCTCCAAACCCGCAGCCCTTAGTTGTTGATAGCCTCCTTTAGGAATAATATAGGCAACTTGCCACTCATCACCACGGTCAAGCATAGCAATGATGTTACCTTGCCCAAACCGCCCCATTCCCCCCTCTGAGTCTTCTGGCTGACGCGGTAGGCGAAACCAGAGGACATCCATTGGCGGCGAAGTTTCGATGGACTCAAACTCACCCAAGTGGCGTAAACGTGAGTGGCGACCGTCTGCACCCACTGTCAGTATTGCTCGGATTTCATGCCAACCACCGCCTCCCCGATAGCGGACACCTTGAATTACATCATTTTCGGTAATTAATTCCTGTACATTCGCACCCATCACCAGATGGAAACTAGGATATTTTTGGGCTTCTTGGGTGATGAACTCCAGGAATTTCACCTGGGGAAGCATTGTAATGTAGGGATAATGGGTTTTCAGATGGCTAAAATCTGCGAATGTGACAGTATCTTGAGGAGTTTGAATACTAATTTGGCGCATTTTGGTATGGGGGAGTTTTAGCAAGCGATCGCTAAGTCCCAATTCTTCCATAATTTCCATCACCGATGGATGAATCGTATCGCCACGAAAGTCGCGATCGAAGTCTTTGTGTGCTTCCAGCAGCATCACCGAAATGCCTTGACGCGCTAACAACAGCGCCAATACTGCTCCTGCTGGCCCCCCACCCACAATGCAACAATCTGTGGTTTGTACGTCTACAATGTCATGAACAGGGTTAATGCTTGGGTCTTGGGAAAGATTTTTAGGTACATTGGTAGTCATAACAACACCTCCTAACAGCCCTAAAATTTAGAATAGTTTGCTTTTTATAGTGAAAGCTATTTTTTTAACTTTTCGTATTTACATAGAACGTGTATTATGATGGGCGCTAAACTGTCATTGGTCATTGGTCATTAGTCATTAGTCATTAGTCATTGTGTCCCAAGTTGTTTTAGAAAACGTTTATAAAAGTTTTTCCCCGCGTAAAGGGGAAAGTGTGACTTCAGACAACCAATCTTCCCTCACGTCTGGGGAGAAAACTGATGCAGCGCAAGAACGTGGGGGAAGTGTAAACGTCTTGCGGCGGATTAACCTGACGATCGCAGATGGTGAGTTTATGGTGCTGGTAGGCCCTTCCGGCTGTGGTAAAAGTACCCTGCTGCGGTTAATCGCTGGTTTAGAAGTGATGACTGGCGGTAATATTTGGGTAGGCGATCGCTTAATCAATGACCTACCACCCAAAGAACGCGACATCGCAATGGTGTTTCAAAATTACGCCCTCTATCCTCACATGACGGTGTATGACAACATCGCCTTTGGGTTACGCCGCAGGAAATTAGGGAATAGGGAATGGGGAATAGGGAATAGGGAAAATCAGCATTCCCCACTCCCCACTCCCTACTCCCCACTCCCCTACTGGGCAGAAAATCTCTTCGTCGGGGCGACCAGAAAGTTACCTAAAGGATTACGCTACATTTCTGACAAAGAACGGGCGGTGAATGAACAGGTGCGTAGTGTTGCTCAATTGTTGCAAATCGAAACATTGCTGAATCGCTTACCCAAACAGCTATCTGGGGGACAAAGACAACGGGTTGCATTGGGGAGGGCGATCGCGCGTGACCCTCAAGTATTTTTAATGGATGAACCGCTTTCTAACTTAGATGCCAAACTGCGGGCGGAAACCCGCGCCCAAATTGTCAAATTGCAGCGCCAATTGGGGACAACGACAATTTACGTTACCCATGACCAAACAGAAGCGATGACAATGGGCGATCGCATTGCGATTATGTCTGAGGGTAAAATTCAGCAAGTCGCTTCTCCTCTAGAACTTTACAACCGCCCTGCCAATCTTTTTGTCGCAGAGTTCATTGGTTCACCACCGATGAATTTTATTCCTGTAGAATTTCATGCCCCACAGTTGATTACTCGTTCCCAGTTTCGTTTCACCCTCCCAGAAGTTTGGGGAAAAGCTTTACAAAAATATGATGGGAAAACTCTAATTTTAGGCATTCGCCCAGAACACTTAAATTTGAGTATGCCTGCAACCAAAAATCTACCAGTACAAGTAGATTTAGTAGAGAATTTAGGTAACGATTCCTTTCTCGCTGTTCAGATTGCCGAACCAGGATCTCAAAGAGCTGCTACAGCTAATTACCTACAAGTGCGAATACCACCAGACCGATTTGTACAACCTGGGGAGCAACTTTGGTTATCGCTAACTCCAGAGAAAATTCACTTTTTTGATCCGGAAACTGAGTTAGCGATATTTCCTTAAGAAATCAATTGCCTAGTTGATATTTTCAGAAGTAGCAAAGTGGCGTAGGCGTAGCCCGTCGTAGACATCGCTTGACTTACCATGAATCCCTTGAACGTAGACGCACATTGGCTTCCCATATATCCTCAAGAGAGAATAAAGTATGCCAGAAATTAGGCGTTTTTTTGGGATGATTGTCACTATGTATTACAATGACCATCCGCCTCCACATTTTCACGTAAGATACAACCAACAAAAAGCTATTATTAGCATTGAAACCTTAGAAATTTTAGAAGGTAAACTTAGCTCCAGAGCTTTTAAACTTATATTAGAATGGGCGACTTTACATCAAAATGAATTGATGGAAAACTGAGAACTAGCTAGAGACAATCAAATCCTCAATAGCGTCTTACCATTGGAGTAGTAAAATATGTTAAAAGACATTATTGCAGTAGAACTAAGGGAAAATTATCAACTATATATCCGTTTTGAAGACGAAGTGGAAGGAATAATTGATGTTAGTAAGCTGATTAAATTTACAGGTGTTTTTGCACCTTTACAAGATCAAAAATACTTTGCTCAAGTTGAATTAAACCACGAATTAGGCACAATCCAATGGCGATCAGGAGCCGACCTCGATCCAGATGTTCTCTATGCAGTGATTAGCAATCAGCCTATTCCTAAATATAAGTCACTACGGTTCACTTAAGGATAATTGTAGCGACTGTCTTGATTGTCAAGTGCGTAGCTTGCCGCCGTAGGCATCGCCTGATGTTGTAGCGACCCGTTAAAAGTCAAGCGACGCCGAATAGCCCGTCGTAGACATCGCTTTGTTTGTGGAGATTTATGAAAGCGATCGTACTGTGTACTTGATCGCGGTGCGACTAAGTTTGAAGTACCTCAACACGACTTTGAAGTACCTCAACACGACTTTAAAGTACCTCAAAACGACTTTGAAGTACCTCAACACGACTTTGAAGTACCTCAAAACGACTTTGAAGTACCTCAAAACGACTTTGAAGTACCTCAACACGACTTTGGAGTACCTCAACACGACTTTGGAGTACCTCAAAACGACTTTGGAGTACCTCAAAACGACTTTGGAGTACCTCAAAACGACTTTGGAGTACTTCAACATGACTTCGAGGTATCTGTTGCTTATATAGCAGTCCTAAATCATTCGTGAGAATTTGAGATCGTTTTAACCCCCTTGTAGTCCTGTTTTGTTAAGGGGGGACGGCTCAGACATTGAGATCAAAAGTGCGATGCCTGCTCTGGGCTACGCGATCGCTTGATATTGTAGATTGGGTTGTAGCTTGCTTCTCCTAATTGCTAAATCAAAATTTTCATAAACTTATGAGAGAAACTCCAGCCTTTAAGCCGTATATTGTGTCTTAATTGACATATTACCTGAGTATTGCCCATGTAGTATATAATTATGAACTTGCCTGTTCCCCAAGATTATCAATATCAATTTGGTGGTAGTCTTCCTGCAAATGCACCTACCTACGTCACACGCAAAGCTGATGCAGATTTGTATCAGGCTGTAAAAGCTGGAGAGTTTTGTTTTGTCCTCAACTCTCGACAAATGGGTAAATCCAGTCTGCGTGTCCGCACAATGCAAAGCTTACAGGGTGAAGGAATTGCTTGTGTATCTATTGATTTAACTGCAATTGGGACATCAGAGCTAACGTCTGAACAATGGTATTCTGGGATTATTGATACTATTGCTGGTTCTGAAAGTTTAAAGTTAGGTGAGCAGTTTGATTTAGATGAGTTATGGGAAGAAAATTCCCGATTTTCTGATGTGCAGATTTTTGGAAAGTTTATTGACAAATTACTAAAATTAATTTCCACACAGATTGTTATTTTTATAGATGAAATTGATAGTGTTCTCAGTTTAAAATTTCCGGTTGATGATTTTTTTGCTTTAATTCGAGCTTTCTTTAATCAAAGAGTTGATAATTCTGAATATCAACGTATTAATTTTGTGCTTTTGGGAGTCGCCACCCCTTCTGAGTTAATTCAAGATAAAAAACGTACTCCTTTTAATATTGGTAAAGGAATTGAATTAACCGGATTTGAATTTGCAGAAGCTTTACCTTTAATTAACGGATTATTTGGACAAACTAGCAACCCCGAAGCCGTACTAAAAGCGATTTTAGACTGGACTGGGGGACAGCCCTTTTTAACTCAGAAAATCTGTGAATTTGTCCGTAAATCTGCAACTGTAATTTCCCCAAGTAAAGAAGCTATTTTTGTAGAGAATTTAGTCAGAGATAAAGTGATTCAGAATTGGGAATCTCAAGATGAACCGGAACATTTTAGAACCATTCGGGATAGAATTTTAAAAAGAGATGAACAGAAAGCAGCATACTTATTAGATTTATATCAACAAGTATGGCACTCAGGCGGAATTGATATTGATAGTAGTATTGAACAGAGTGATTTACAGTTAGCGGGAATCGTTGTTAAAAAGGAAAGTAAATTAAAAGTTTATAACCTGATTTATCAAACTATTTTTGACAGCTTATGGATTGAGAAAAGTTTAGCCAGTTTGCGTCCTTATGCAGAAAATTATCGTCAGTGGATTTTATCAGGAAAACAGGATGAGTCTCGGTTATTGCGGGGGAAAGCTTTAGTAGAAGCGTCAACTTGGACAAAGGATAAAAATTTAGGTTTTCAAGATTTAGAATTTTTAGCAGCTAGTCGTAAACGAGAGCGAGAAGAGGAACTAGCAGAAACAGAAGTACAGGCAGAATTAGAAAGAGAAAGGAAAGAAAAGGAAGCAGCAGAAAAGGCTAGACAAATTGAAGCTGAAGCTAAACAAGAAGCAGAAAAACAATTAGTAACTGCTAGGAAAAGAATACGTTTTGGAGTAGTGGTTTTATTTGTTACTTTAGGTGTATCTATAATAGTGGCATCTATAGCTGGTAAGCAAGCAATACTTGAAGAACAAAAAGCTAAAAAGGCTCAAGAAACTGCTAACAATGCTCAAGAAGAATCTCAAAAAGCTACCCAAGAACTTAATCAAACAAAAGGCGAATTAGCAAAGCAGCAGCAGAAATCAGAAAACTTCAAACAAGAAGCAAATACTGCTCAAAGACAAGCTAAAAAAGCTAAAGCAGATTTAGATAAAGCTCAAAAAGATAAAAATAGTTTGGAAGTAGAAAAAAACAAATTAACTAATGATACTAACAAACTACAAGGAAAACTAAAATCTAAATCTGAAGAAATTAGTCAGGTTGAACAGCAAGTTAGAAAAAAGCAACAAGAACTTGAAACTGCTGACAGAAATACAAGTGAACTTAAAAATTCTATTGCTAAAATTACAGAATTATCAGCAGTTGCTTCTCAACTGCAACAAAAAGGGAAAACAAACGAAGCGAATCAGTCCTTGAATATTGCAGGGTTGGTTTTGCAAGATAAAATTAAGAATCTCAAGCTAAAAGAGGTTTTATTAGATAGTGCGTTGGTTTTAGGGTATCAATACCTAGCTGATGAAGAAAAAGAGCGAAATCAAACTTATTTTAGAAAGAAAACCGAGATTTTTGCTAGAAGTATAAAAGAATTATCAAAAATAGAAACCAAAATTGATAACGCTCCAACCAATTTGGCTACTTTAGTTTATATATACTATGTTAAAGGTCGCTTAGATAAATCTAAGGCTTTAGAAGATTACAAGAAAGCATTTGAGCATCTCAAAATTCTAAAATCTAAGTTTCAATCTAATGTTGATTTATTTACCTTAGACCTAAATATTCTCTACAATCGCAATGCTGATATTGTGGCTTTGCTTTATCGTAAACTTAAAGGATTAGACGGCTCCAATCCAGTTTATGATGAATCTTTAAAGAAACATTTCTTGAATGAATTAGAGTATTTGATGCAGCAGCAAAGATGGAGGGAAGCAGATGATAAAAATTGGCAATTTCTTCTCTATTCAGCAGGAAGCGAAACAGAAGGTAATCTAGATTTAACTAATATCAAAAACTTTAGTTGTAATGAATTGAAACAACTAGATACACTTTGGGTAAATAACTCTAAGGGGTATTTTGGTTATAGTGTCCAGAAAAAAATATATTTGGCTACTGGCAATTCTCTCGATTTTGATTGGGAGAAGGGAGAATGGAAAAATTGGAGCGAGAAAGGGTATAATGATTTTACGAAAAGAGTGGGATGGAAAGGACAGGACGGGGAGTGGAGAAGATATGAGGAATTACCCATGAACCTGAAGGATGAGGGAGGAGTATCTATATCTAAGAAGGGAGAACTCCCGTTAAGGGAGGTTACAACGGTTATTTTAAAGGAGACGGTGTGGGATAATGCGATTTGGCGACGAAGCTCTCTTGACGCGGAAGAAACGGCGAACTCTTATAAAGGTCATCTTCTCTTCTTGCAGAGACTTGTAAATTGTACTAAAAAAGACATTTTTACTGATAAATAGAGACACTGCTCCTATCTTCATCTCAAATTATTGACTGCGATCTCTAAAAATCATCCCTGCAACTTGCGGATTGTAACAATTAGCAAAAATAAATTTCTCAGCCACATCAACAATTTCTGGATTACTTGCTTCCCAACTATCCCAAGGCAATCGCATCTGTCCTGATGATGTTTTTTTACCTTTGCCTTTAATTACTTTAGGCAAAAATTGATTACCCCAAAAATACCGTTTTTCTGTTTTCGCTTTTGTTTTGTACTTCTTACAAAAAAACCGATATTTAGCAGCGCATTCATTTAAAGTTTTACCCAACGCTAAAAAAGCCGGATGCCAAGTTGTTAAACCATCATCCCCAAGTCGGTCATAGGTTCCATAATTACTAAAATCATAGAAAAAGCCTTCTTGCATTCCCGCCGCTTTCGGATTCGCATGAATATACCGCAGCGTATTCAATGCCCGTTGATAGTCACTTTGCTCAAATCCTGTGCTGTGATAACGTTTTTCCCAAAAATGTCCTGTACGGTTCAACATTCGGTTAAAACACATTGCTGTGTACCAATTTATCCAGTGCATGATTTTGGGTAAATCGTTCGGTTGTGCTGGCTCAAGTAGATAATGGACATGGTTAGACATAATACATAGGGCATAAAGCTTAAATTGGAACTTAGCCAATGCCTTTTTTAGAGCATAGAGAAACACCTGACGGCATTCGTGACGCGTTAATTTAAACTCGCGGTTATTGCACCGAGTAGTGACGCGATCGCTGTATCCTAGTTTTAAGTCGCGCTGTGGCCGTGGCATAAGAAGAATTTGTCATCCTCTAATTCTCCCCATAATATCTATGCCCTTTAAAAATTTTTTTAACATTTTTTTTGGTAAAACCCCAAAACTTCAACCCGCAGAGATGACTGGTTTAATCAAAATATCAGGATGTGACAACCCTAAGCGGTGCGGGGATGTGATTTTTATTCACGGGTTAGGTGGTCACGCACGAGGAACTTGGCATCCACAAGAACGACGCGACGATGATAATTTCTGGTTAACGTGGCTTGCACAAGAAAGGCCAGATTTAGGTATTTGGTCTTTTGGCTACAAAGCTGAACCCTTTGAGTGGAGAGGGTCAACAATGCCACTCTTTGATAGAGCTAGTAATTTACAAGAATATTTAGAAGTTTCTGATATTGGAAAATACCCAATAATTTTTATCGCTCATAGTATGGGTGGATTATTAGTCAAAGAAATGCTGCGTAATGCTCAGACTTTTCAAAAAAAAGCAGTTATTCAACAGACAAAAGGCATTGTATTTCTCTCGACTCCTCACACTGGTTCTCATCTTGCTAACTTAGTCGATAAAATTGGTATTTTGGCACGAAGCTCTGTTAGTGTTAATGAATTGAAATCACATATTCCCCAACTGCGTCAACTTAATGAGTGGTATCGGCAAAATATTGATTCTTTGGAAATTACTACAAAAGTTTATTTTGAAACGAAACCCACTCAAGGTTTTTTAGTTGTAGACCCAGATAGCGCTAACCCAGCTATCAAAGATGTTCAACCTACCGCTACAGATGATGACCATCTTTCTATCACCAAGCCAACATCAACAAATAATTTAGTCTACAAGGGAGTTAGTCAGTTTATTAAGCAACAATTGCTAATTAATCTAGGCATTGTTGAACAATCAACACCAAAAGTAAAACAGAACAACTCCTCAGTGATTTTTGAAAATACTGATGGTCAAGTTCCTCTTAACTCTCCCTTTTATATCGAGCGTCCAGAGGTGGAAATTAAATGTTATGAGTCCATCCTGCAACCAGGGGCGTTAATCCGCATCAAAGCGCCGCAAAAGATGGGTAAAACTTCTTTAATGAGCCGCATTCTTGAGCATAGTAAACAAAAAGGTTATCGCACAGTTTCTCTTAATTTATGGAGTCAAGAAAATCTTACCGATCTCAATAATTTCTTACAAGCATTCTGTGCAACTCTGAGTTATGAATTAGAGCTAGAAGATAAAATAGATCAATCTTGGAAAAGACGCTTAAGCAGTCAAGTTAACTGCACTAATTATTTAAAAGACTATTTATTAAAAAATATTGATGTTCCCCTAGTATTAGGCTTAGATGATATTGATAAAATTTTTCCTTATTCCGAAATTGCTCAAGAATTTTTTGCTCTACTCCGAGCTTGGCATGAAAACGGTAAAAACGAAGAAATCTGGCAAAAATTACGTTTAGTAATTGCTCATTCTCAAGAAGTATATGTTTCTTTAAATGTCCATAAATCACCATTTAATGTGGGTTTACCTATTGAAATAGGAGAATTCAACGCTACACAAATAAAAGAATTAGTCGAACGACATAAATTAAATTGGTCAGATACAGAAATCGGACAATTAAGGGGAATGATTGATGGTCATCCTTATTTATTAAGAACTGCTCTTTATCAAATTGCCACAGGTAATTTAACTTTAGAAGAATTTCTGAAAGTTGCTGCCACTGATGAGGGATTATTTAGAGGCTTTTTACATCCCTATCTTTCACTGCTGGAAGAAGACAAATTGTTAAAAGCAGCGTTTCAAAAAGTTATCAAGAGTCATATTCCCGTTCAATTAGACTATACACAAAGTTTTAAATTACGCAGTCTGGGCTTAATTAAATTTAAAGAAAATAAAGTTCAATGTCTTTGTAATTTATATCGCTTTTATTTTCGAGAACGCCTATCCGAATGATTACACCTAGCTTGAAAGGATGAAGCATCAATCATTAGTGGTAAAATGATTAGCGATGTCTACGACGGGCTATGCCTACGCAGCGCCAACACCAAAGGCGATCGCACTCTTGTATCTCACTGAACGATTAATCATTTTACTAATTTGTAGAAGTGCTAAAAGATAATGCAGATGCTTCTACCAGATGCGGATGGTGGTGTTGCCAAAAACTCAAAATCTCTTCGCCAACCTCTTGAGGATAGAAATAGTGAAAAAAATGATACCCTTGTGGGCACTCCCAGAGTTTATCTTCTGGCTTGAACCAATTCAACCAATCATGTAATGCAAGTGGATTGACTACAGGATCGCTCTTGCTACCACATACCATCATTGGCATAGAAACTCCACCCTTGGGTAAATAAACCAACTTAAATAAAGAATGTGATGATGGAGATTGTTCTAAATCTTTATCTAAGGCAGCTACTAACTTTTTAGTGGTATGAGGTGGTTGATTTCCAAAAAGACTGCGAACGCTGCTTGCCAAAACTAACTCACGGCTAATGCTAAAAAGTTGTCGTTGAAAGTAATAGTGAGCTTGCCAATTGTTTGCAGGTTGAGCTGCAACAGCCAGCAGGGTAAGCGATCGCACTTTTTGCGGAAATCGGCGAGCAAAGGTTAAGGCGATCGCACCACCCATACCATGTCCTGCTAAATGCACGGGGCGATCGCGCGATTTTAAAAAGTCATACACCAAATCCACAGCTTGATCTATGGAACTGGCTTCATCTTTGGTTTGCTGGTATTCCCACTGGGCGACATTTATATACCTAGATAAATGTTCAAGTAATGGTTTATCAAAACGCTGTAAAACAGGACTGGCACTTAACCATAAAATATCAAATGAATCACACATAAATACCTATAACTTCTAAATTATCAATTGCAGTAAGGGTACACAGATGTGCATTGGTGTCAACTTCAGCTGAAATCTTCTGACTGGATAAGTTTTTTTCTCACTCTCAGCCTCTTTCCCAATTTTGGCAGAGAGGAAAGCAAATTCTCCAGTTCCCCTTCTCCCAGCTTGGGAGAAGGGGTTAGGGGATGAGGGCAATAGAACGCTTTCTCTTACCTAACTTCTACGTTAAGTTGATGCCAATAACAGCTCTGCGCCCTTAATCTCTACAAACTAAATTCTGTCTTCAACTGAGCAACCCAAGTTTTAATTCGCTCATCTGTTAGCTCAGATTGACTACCTTCATCGAGTGCCAATCCGACAAACTTGCCATTTCTTAAAGCTCTAGAATTCTCAAAGTCATATCCCTCAGTTGGCCAGTAACCAACAGTTTTACCACCCCGCTGGGAAATTTTTTCTTCCAGAATTCCAATTGCATCCTGGAAGTTATCGCTATAGCCATATTGGTCTCCATCACCAAAATAAGCAACCAGCTTCCCACTAAAATTTATGTTATCGAGATCGGAGAAAAAGCCTTCCCAATCGCTCTGAAGTTGACCAATATCCCAAGTAGGAGAGCCAATAATCAGCAAGTCATACTCATCAAAAGTGCTGGTATCCGCTTCGTAAATGGGATGTAATGTCACAATATCATCACCAAACTCATCCCGAATTTTTTCAGCATCAGATTCAGTGTTGCCAGTTTGAGTACCGTAAAACAAACCAATTTTTTTTGACATATTGACACCTGATAAATAAATAGTTGTGTGCTCTGCTGAAAAGTCGCCTTGAGAGGTTGGTTAATCCAGCGTTCCCTGCCCATCAAGGCATCGACTCCAGTGTTTGAACAGCCACGCTTGCTTGTCATGGCGTTATCTTTTCAGAAAGTTTGCAAATAGCTGAAATACATGTCCCACTTAAATGAGTATTAGTCTCAATAACTCTGAAGATATACTACCAGACTTATTGAGAGTCTTTTTCATTTATTTAAGTAAACTTTTGTTAAGTATTTCAGAAAACAAACTGAAAACTAGACGAGGAAGCAACAATTCTCGTACCTTGATTGGTCAAAAACCTTGCACTTACTCGAATAGGAGTAGTGAGATGAACGCCTGAACAAAAAGCATTTCTCAGTTACTGGAGTTTAGACTAAAAACGATACAAGACTTGATCTTGGAAGAGTTATGTGATATTTCTCTTTGGCTGATTTAAATACGGTAATTCTGTCGATTTACCGTATTTTTATATTAAGAGTGAACAACTCACTTTGCAAGAGGATAGTTTAAATCAAACGGAAATTGCCCCTTATCCCGCTGCGCCGCCTGTGGGGTGCTTCTGAGAAACTCTTTGCTCCACACTTACAGGTTAGAAACGCTAAAAATGGTGAAAATTTCTATATTGCATAAATTTTCACACATCAAAATTGCCTAGAATTAATCTGAACTCTAGGGTTAAATCATAATGAGATCCCTGACCTGGGCTGGTTTTATTAGATAATCTTCTGAACGGGATAGTGGCTTTGGCCACTTCACCAATATAGTAACCATAAAAGCCCAGAACCACGCTTTCAAGCAGGCTTAAAAGCACTACTGAGGATTCGGTTTTAGCTGTCAGGGTACTTTTCATTATAAAAGTTTCTCTACATCAGTAACGGGTGGCGATCGCTGCCGGTGGGGCGCTTTCAAGAAACACATTCGGTGGGCTGAGAAATGGGAATAAGTTCCAAACCAAGAGCCTGAGCTTTTTGGCTGCGTCCTTAAGAGTTAATTTCATTTTTTCGCTTAACATTGCTTTAATGCTCACTCTACTCACGCAGTTGTTCCTATTTAGCCTAACTGGTATCTTATTTCTCTGCTGTTTTATTAAAAATTCATATACTTTTTGCTTTAGTTAGTTAAATATGCGAGTGAGAGTTGATGTTATCTAAATCAGTTTTTTAAAAACTTCAGTAATATTCCTCTTTTCTGAGAAAGTTAAATATAAATAGAATATTAATAGTTGTGCTGGCTTAGTTGATTAAAAAACGTTAATTATTCCAGGTGTATCTATTTGCTAATTCTCTTTTAGTCAGATTCAGTAGTCTTAAAATAACCACTCTCTTTCTTTTTAAAAAATAGAGTTTAGCTTCCTCTTGATTGAGAGAAGTTAGATTGTTGTTAGCGAATTAATGTACTAAGCATTAATATTCTGTTCATTTGGAAATCGCTGTGTTCAAGTTTGATTGGACAACAGCGTCATGATTTCTATGGGAAAATTGCAGTTTTATTTCTAACTGAGAACAAACACAACTTCTTTAAGCTTTGAATATTTATCAATCCATTTTACCAATCCCTATGCAACACTATATTTCTCATTTGCTGGTACTGGTTTTAGGAACAAGTTCAACTTTCCTAGTTACTCCATCTCAAGCTCAAACTCCGGTAAAAACCAATAGTCAAAATCCTGAGAATGTTATCTCCATATCTTCAAGTTCACCTTCGGCTACCCAATTGAGTGATTTTGCCAATTCTACTAATAGCAAACCACCTCTCCTTTCTGAGGTAACTAATAACTCTTCCGTTACTAATGCCAATATAACAGCAAATAAACCTCGTGCACGGGTTCCTATATTCAGCAGAATTTTTGCCACACCTTCGATGCAGCAATAATTAGTCGCATACTAAAAGCCTCACCTTATACCAATTCGCAATTCGCAATGACGCTCGCGGACTCGCTAACGCTGCGCTAACGCAATTCGCAATTAATAAATTCAGATGGTGTCTGGGTTTCAAAGTTTTAATCTGTTGCCGGATTTTAGAGAATTGGTATTAAATCCCTCTCCCAAGCTTGGGAGAGGGATTTTGAAATTGGCTCCCCTTCTTCCAAAATTGGGAGAAGGGATTGGGGGATTTAGCAAGATCCCGCAGGGTGAGCAAATTTTGCATTTGTGCAAGAGACTCCATGAACAGAGTCCACAACGAAGTAATAAAAATATCTCTTTCTCAGTCCTCATTACCCCTTATCCCCAGAGGGGCCCCACCATCCCCAGCCCCTATTTTCAAGCTAGGTCTAATGCTTTATGCTTGCAGCTGACAGAGCATTAAGCCAAACCATTGATTTGGATCTCTCCACACATGAAGAGGTAATAAACCTTGTCCAGTTAGTTGCTGTTTGATATTATTAAGGTCAAATTTGCGGGAAATTTCAGTGAGGATAGTCTCATCTCGTGCAAAATTAACCTTAAGATTAAGAGCGCGTAATTCTACAATTTGCGATCGCAGGCTGCATAAATGCATTTCTATTTGATGCTCGCTTTCATTGTAAAATGCTTGGTGTTCAAACTGGGTTGTGTCAAAGTTACCCTCAAATCGCTGATTTAAATGTTCCAGCATATTGAGGTTAAATGCAGCTGTCACTCCCTGGCTGTCGTTATAAGCTGGTTCCAAAATCTGTTTTGGCTTTTGTAAATCTATCCCCAATAAAAAATACTCACCTACTTGTAGAGCATTGGTAATCTGAGAGAAGAACACATCACACTCATCAGGGGTAAGATTACCTAAACTGCTACCAATAAAACAAATCATCCGACTGGGTAATTGCGTCGGTAGGAGTTTTGCAAGGGCTAATTCATAGGTTCCCGCTAGTGCATAAACTTGGAGTAAGGGATAATCTTCTAATAACTGCTTGGCACTACTTTCCAATATACCTGCACATACATCAATTGGTAGGTAATGCAGAGGATAGCTTAGTTGCTGGTAAGCATCTAGTAAAATGCGGGTTTTACTAGAACTGCCACTGCCAAGTTCTACCAATTCACAAACGCCAGTTATCTCGGCAATTTCACCAGCATACTGCTGTAAAATCGTTGTTTCTGTGCGTGTAAGATAATATTCTGGTAAATCACAGATTTGCTCAAATAGATCGGAACCACGGTCATCATAAAAGTAACAAGGGGGTAGAGATTTAGGTGTTTGAGTTAATCCCTTCACTACATCACTCCCAGCACTAGGCGCAACTATTTGAGTTGCTTCTACCAAACGCTCTATCAACAAGCGTTTTTCAACGCTGCTTTGAGAAGTAACGTTGCTGTTAACAGCTTTGGATATCGACATGAAACCTCCGTTTGCTCGGCGTAATAGGTTACTTTGATAGCAGACCTTTACTCCAATCAGTGAAACACATAGCCATAGTTAATAAAACCATGCCTGAGCAATATAGCTCAAGCTTTAAAGCTATTTTTCACCATTTTCCCCTTAGAATAATAGCAAGTAAGCACCTAAGTGCTATGTTCTAGCAGCGATAAAGACTCGATATAGGCAATATGCCCCAAGTGCCAGCCAACAGGACTAAAGTCAGGATGAGGTTGACTAAAGAATGTGGCTTCGTCCATATCTTGCAACAGTGCAAAAGTTTTCGAGCGGCATTTATGGAAGACTTGAGAAATAGCCTCTTTTATACTAGATTTGCTCAATTTTGATCTCACAGTCTGCTCCCACACTAATGATGCTATTTTCTGGGCAAGCAATCCAATTACCTATAAATAGAGGTTCGGACGCAATAATTACGGATTTTGGGAAAGTCGGATCATCTCGTATCCAGTAAAGAGATGGAGGCCGTGAAGTGGTAGCAAAACGAGAGGCTATTAAGCGATGTCCGTCACTAGAGATTATATTGAGTGAGGCTTCTACTTGATAGCGTTTTGCCATCTCTAAAAGCGTTAATAATGTGGTGCGTAAAGCATACTCTGGAGGTCGATGTTTGTTAATTTGACTTTGCGAAAGTAACAATGCAAAAATGTGTTCGGAGTCAGTACTGCCATTAATTTTTTCGTAAAAATCTTGGGTTAAAGTGCTGCGGATTTTTCTGTGTAATGTTTTCTGGAAATTTTCGATTCGTCCATCATGAATAAATAGCTGTTGTTGATGGCTAAAAGGCTGACAATTAGCAAAATCTAGGGCTTGGACTGGTCTAGCACTGCGGACATAAGCAAGTACGCACTTCGATTCAACGTAACGACTGAGACTGGGTAGGTTTATATCATTCCAAATAGGCAGGGTATTTTTGTAGATAAAAGGGCTAGTATCTTTTTGAATATGATACCAACCCACACCAAAGCCATCTGCATTTACTACCCCAGAGGTCATTTCACGGGGTTGATAACTCTGGACTATCAATGAGTGTTCTGGTTTATACAGAAGATGTTCTAAAGAAACAGGCGAACCGAGGTAAGCAAGTAAACGGCACATTATGAATATTCCACCTTCTATTAACACAATTATTGGGCAACAGCCTTACCCGCTTTTATTCACTATCATTAGTGGTTCCCACTTATATGGTTTTCCTTCACCTGATTCTGATTATGACTTACGTGGTGTGCATATTTTACCAGTTCAAGAAGTAGTGGGATTAGAGACTGGGAATGAAACCATTGAAGTCTCAGAATTTCGTGAATCTTTAGAAATTGATTTAGTGACTCATGATATAAAAAAAATCTTTTTAATGCTACTTAAAAAATGGTTATTAACTCTTCAATTTTAGCTTTTTAAAAAATAAAATTTTCCAATATTAATTTTTGATTAGGCGTTGACTATAGAGTAGCGGTACTAATTTGTTTGTGTCTTAATAGGTAAGACGATTACAAACTCTGTTCCTTGTTCGAGTTCAGATATTACTTCTATTTTACCTTGATGTTTGTCAACTATCTGATAAGAAATACTTAAACCTAACCCAGTACCTTTACCCACTGGTTTAGTTGTAAAAAAAGGGTCAAACAGTTTATTTTTAATCTCTGATGGAATTCCAGAACCGTTATCTCTGATTGCTACTTTGATATAAATATCATCTATATTTAATGTATCTATAATAATTTGTTTACTTTTAACTGAATGAGCTTTTTGATCTAACAGAGCATCTATCGCATTACTCAGAATATTCATAAACACCTGATTGAGTTGTGCTGGGTAACACTCAACTAAGGGTAAATCTCCATATTTTTTAATTACTTCAATTTCTTGTTGAAGTCTGTGATTTAGAATTAACAGGGTATTATCAATTCCTTCATGAATATCTACTTCTTTCATATCAGCTTCATCTAATCGGGAAAAGTTCCGCAAAGATAACACAATTTCCCGAATGCGTTGAGCACCCATTTTCATAGAAACAAGTAGACTAGGCAAATCTTTATGAATAAAATTTAAATCAATTTCTTCAATATTTTCTTCTATCGAGTAGATAGTATTTGGATATTCTTGCTGATATAAACTTACCAGATTAAGTAAATCTTGAGTATAATCACTGGCACATTCAATATTTCCATAAATAAAGTTAACAGGATTATTAATTTCATGAGCTATACCTGCTACCATCTGCCCAAGAGAAGACATTTTTTCTGTTTGGATTAATTGCCCTTGAGCTTCTTTTAAGTCTTGTAGGGTTTTTTGAAGTTCTTGAGTTCGTTCTTCTACACGTTGCTCTAAACTTTGACGAGCTAGTTCTAGTTCTTGGGTTCGTTCTTCTACCCGTTGCTCTAAACTTTGGCGAGCTAGCTTTAGTTCCTGGGTATAATCTCCTACCCATTCCACCAATTGATTCAGGGAGGTAGCTAATGTCCCTACTTCATCATTACTTGTGACATTAGCTCTCAATTGAAAATTTGACTCTTGCGTGATTTTTCTGGCAACGTTAGTAACTATTTGCAAGGGACGGGCAATTAATCTACTGGTATATAATGCTAGTATAGCTGCGATCGCAGCTGATAACACCATACTTCCAATAATAACTTTAATTCGTAGGTTTTGGGCACTCTTAAAACTAGCATTTGCTTGTTTTTTTTTAATTTCTGCATGTCTGATAATCTGAATTAACTCATCTGAAAGTTTCTCAAATTCAACAGAACTCTTGACTTCTTTTTTGAAAAAAATTAGTAACTCTTCCTGATCGGCTTGTGTTGTTTTTGATGACAATTTATGTTGTTCAATCTGTTGCCAAAAATCTTGTACTATTTGAGTATATGTTTTTGTACTTTTTTTATATTTATTCAATAAATTCAACAAATATATATTATTTATTGTTGAATCATGAGCATAGGTATTTGTAAAAGTTTCTAGTTTGAATAACTGCTGATTAACTTGACTCATTTCATCGAGAAATCTATTTTTCTCAAATTCTAACCAAATAGAGTTTTCTAATACAGTAACTAACCTTTGTGGATGTAGTCGCACTCTAGTTATTGATGTTTCTAAATCTTTTAATAGAGATTGTTGTTGATAAGATAAATCTAACTGTTGCTGGGCAAGTGTTTCATAGCGGTATGCAAGTAATAAACCACTTGTTGTACCTATGAAAGCAATACTAACTGCTAGAGTATAGCCATAACTAATCTTTTTAGCGATATTCCAGTTATTGCTTAAATTACTAAGTAATATAAAAATCCTTTTAGCAGAATGTTTCGTAGCAGCTATCATTTATTTATCGACTATAGTATTATAAAAATTTTCCTTGTCCAATTTTTTGATAAACTTCACGAATCATATTATAATCAGCATCATTTGCTATAACTAATTTGCTTCCTTTATACTTTTGGTTCGCTTTAGCAGTCACCAAACTTTGAATGAGTTTATCCTGATACTTAATCATGCGCGATCGCATATCTGTTATAAAGCTAGATGCCAACTGGTTACTAGCAACAAATACATCACCAGGAAGTAATGGCCCTTTAAAAATTATAGAAAAATCTTTCTCAAGTAAGCCCTCAGATTCGAGAATGTTTTTGTATCTGTCAGATGCAGTCGCCCAAGCATCTACCTCACCTTTTTTTAAGGCTTGTACTCCTTTATCATCCAACATGACAGTTTTGAAATCAGTTTTTGGATCTAATCCAGCATCTATCAGTAGCTTTGTGGGAGCAAGATGTCCAGAGGTTGAGCCAATTTTTCGCATGGCAATTGTTTTGCCTTTTAATTGAGATAATAATTTAATTTTGCTATCTGCACGGACTACAATAATCGAATGGTAGTTTGTGCGCTCAATCGCAATTATCGGAATAGCCTTTGCTCTAGCATTCAAAATCAAGTATTCTGAAGGCCCTGCAAATACAATATCCACCTCTCCTGATAACAGTGCTGGTGCTGCTGCTGTCGAATTTTCTACAGGAAAAAACTCAATTTTTATGTCTAATATCTCTTCTAATGTGGTGCGAAAAAGTCCATAATCTCGTTCTAAGTCTTTAATTCCAGTAACATCTGTAACTGCAAATTTGAGATTTTTTGGTGCAGTTATTGCCATTTGATCTGAGCTATTAGTAGTAGAATTTACTCCTGTTGTGCAACCAGCAGTAAACAGTAGCGAATACCAAAGAAAGTTGCGCCGTTTCATAAGTTGGAATGATATTATAAATGTAAAATTTCTTAGTTGTTATTTAATAATATACTTATGCATTATGAAGTTTATTGCTTTTTTGTATTTGTGGCTTCTGTAATATTACGTAAATAAGTTTGATGAATTTGGCAATCCTGTTTATTGGAAAATATCGGGTGCGTCCCACTTGAGAAAAAATACCTAACGATTAAACATCTCCATAAACTAAATATGCATCACGTTAAAAAAGAGGAAATTGAGCCTTCAACAAATGGAGTTAAGAATTTTTCACTCCTAACTCCTAACTTTTTTACAACTTCAAATTCCAAGCGGCAAAAGCTAAAGCACCCCAACCAGCAATCAAGGCTGTGCCCCCAAGTGGTGCGATCGCTCCCAAGGATTTAATACCGGTTAAGCTAAGGGCATACAAGCTTCCTGAGAAAATAGCAATGCCAATGATAAACAGCCATCCACTGGCGATAAGAGTAGGTTGAGGGGACTCGGTACGACTAATTAGTATTGCTACTAAGAAAAGTGCTAGAGCATGATACATTTGATAACGAGCGCCAGTTTCAAAAATTTCTAGCGATCGCTCACTAATCTTTTCTCGCAAGGCATGGGAAGCAAAAGCACCAGCAGCAACTGACAAACCGCCTAAAATGGCAGCAACGCTCAAAAAAATCTGCGTCATTACACCTAGCCGTAAGTTGGTAAAGTCGTCATTGGTCAGAGACGCGATTAATCGCGTCTGTACAATGGTCATTAGTGAATAACAAGTGACAAATGACAAAGGACGAAGGACAAAGAACAAAGGACGAAGGACAAAGAACAAATGACTAATGACAATTAGACATCAAAATGATATGATACAGCCCCTTCTTCGTTCACCTTAAAGTTTGCATTGAATTCTTTAGCTTTTTGATCTAAATATTGTCTGGCGTGGGCTGCGGGTAGTTGTGACTGCATGGCAAAACCTAAAACAGTTACGCGCCCGTGATTTTCTTGTAGCATCTCATAAAAAATCGATTGCAGGCGATCGCTAACTTGTTGATTAATCGCCTTTTTCTCCTGCCGACTTTGACGGTACAATCCCAATGCCAACCATGTGCCCAGTGTTAGGGTAGGGACACCAAAAATTAGACCACCAACAGCAGCATTATTATCTTCATAAGTAGCATTTGGTGCGTTAAACTCATACTCACCCACGGGTATTATGATGGCTTTACGTGTAGCAAATTTTTCTAATGCCGCTGTTGCTGATAGAGTTACAAACATGAATCCGAGTGTCAGTAGCCAACCGGCAGCTAATTTTTCAGCAGTTTTCATAGTTTCACTTCAGATTTACACTTTGCTTGCGATTTTAACCTGACTTTCATAAAGGTTCCAATATCTCAATCTACTCCCAGCAACAGTTTTTTAGCTTTTGCACAATATTTTTTTGCCTACATTGCTTAATTAGTGCAGCGTTGGTTAATACAATGTCACCCGTTATAATCTGAAATTAGGGAATTAGAGAAACTAGATAAACAAGAAATTAAATACACCTATAAAACCCTTGGAGTCAGCATTCCCAGAAGTTTGATATCCGCTGTTGAAGCTTCAAAGAAGAAGTTTTATCTGAATAAAACGTAAATGTAGTTATTTGCTTTCACTATTCTCTTGGGAGCAGCTGCGATCGCTCGGTTATTTAGAGAAAAAACAAAGTTTGATGCCAACGGCAATATCTATCATATCTCAGGTTTGAGATTGTTAAATCGCAGCAAGATGTTTATTATACCTTTGCTGCGACGATTTTAACCTTAATTGCGTGTAGCTTCCAGTAGCCGAGAAAAATAGAAGCGAGTCTTCGTCATTGCCCGTCGTTGCAATGAAAAACCATTACTTTCCAAGATTTTTACCACATCAGCCTCACGATGCAAATATGCACGAGTGGCTTTACTTGGCCCAGGAAAGAAACTGCCAATTTTCTTGAGTATACTCAGGGCGCACGTCTTCGGCGCAAAACTGAGAATTATCCGCGACTGTGCCAAAGAACAGAGGTGAGATATCATCTCATCAGCTTTTTCTTGAGGGTAATGGATGAGAACATCTAGGCAAATAACGGTATGGTAGCTACCACTCAATGATTCCAAATCCTGCACAGCAAAAGTGGGATTTTCGGCATTTCCCAAAGTTTGCTTTGCTCTATCCCTGCCTTCTTCTACCATTTTTTCTGAAATATCGGTGGCATAGACTTTAGCACCATCTACTGCTAGGGGAATGCTGAGACTACCGACACCACACCCAGCATCACAAATTGATAGCTCTGGTAAATTGTTATCAGCCTTCAGCCAACCGAGAACTGTATCCACAGTTTGCTGGTGTCCATTGCGGATGTCTAATTGGACTTTGTTGACTTCGCCATCACCGTAGATTCGCTTCCAACGGTCAAATCCTGTGGAATTGAAATACTCGCGAACAATCGTTTTGTCGTCGGCTGCGTTCATAAACTTTGATTTTTAGGGGTTCCCAATGCTTAAAATTATCATTGATAGGAACCCATAAGAGCGGTCTTCCAGATTTTTCCAGATGATAGTTCGCCGATAAGCAAGGATACTTACGTACATAAGTAGCTGGGTGGGAAAATTTATCGTTGAGAGAAGGCAGGAGGCAGGAGGCAGGAGGTAGAAACTATTTTTATCTGATGTTGAGTCTTGCATTTTGTACCTCATTTACTTGCAAACTGCTGTATTTGTTTATTTAAATGGAAACTGCTATTTTTCTATGGTTTCACAATTCACGATCGCTAAATACTATTTATAGCTATTTAAATATCCATGATTTTTGCAACCTCAAATTTCCTCGAAATTTATATCTATAGATATAAAAAATACCTCTTTAAGATAGAATTAAATTGCAATCGCAACATTTATGCTGTTAAAATTTTGATTATCTGTAAACAATGTGTTGTTGAAAGAGGCTCATTCGTGATGTGCAAGTCAACGCCAGTAAAAAGGGAAAAGTAAAAATACTTGCGGCAAAAAATTACAAAAGTTCAATATTTAATATTCGTTATAATGCTGGTAATACTGTTTAAAAAGCAAGTAGAGCCTGCAATTTGCAAAAAAATAGGGACAAAGAAATGAAAAACTTTAAATATATTTTGATGGTAGTTGTATTACTCGCAAGTTTAGTATTTGCTCAACCTTCGCTAGCCGATCGCCCGAAATATAGCAAAAATCCTGATTACATAACACTGACTCAACAAGTGAATGTTTTGAAAATGGCGGAAAAAACACAAACTCAATTAGAGGGCTATACACCAGAGCAAATCGACCAAAAAATCAACGAGTTAGAGTTGCAAAAATATGCCTTTGAGTCAGGAATTGATTGGGGTCAGTGTACTAATCAAACAGGTAAGACTCTAGCTATCTACGGGCCAGAACCAGATATTGACGATGATGAATATTCCGAGGGGGCTGCACTGTATTTTCTGGGTAATGGCCAGACAACTAAAGATAGATGGAATTGTAAAGGAGTTTATCTAGCAAATGACTCTACAGCCCTTACTTTGGGAAGAGACAAACAAGGGCAAGAATTGGCGGGTGGCTTTGTGATTAAGGTTCCAAATGGAACTAACTTGGTTTTGAAGACAAATCCAGATACTGGGGTGATTGAATTCAATCAAGCTGGTACTAAAATCTTGAAAAGCGGTGAAGTGAATTGGTTTATCCCGAATGTATCGCAAAACATTATAGATGCACGAGCGATTAATGCACCTACCAAAAAAGCATAGAAGAGATAGGGAGCAATGCGATTTTGTGAGATGGGGAAGCAGGGGAGGCTCTTGAGGCAGGGGGAGAGAAAGAAATAAGTGTATTCATTTCTATTTAAGTAGCAAAAATTACTAAACTATTCTTTTTCTCCCCCTGCTCCCCCTGCTACCCTTGCCTCCCCTGCTCATTTCACGATATTCACGTATTCAAAATTAAGAAAGCCAGATATTACAAGAGTTTATGCGTGTGTATCTGTCGCATTCTTTTTTCAAATTGGTATTACTACAACTTCTTTCTCCCCTGCACCCTTGCTTCTCCCCCAATCCCCAGCGCTCTAGAAGGCAAAAGTAGTGCGAAGTGCGCCTACAATTGCTGTGTCATTAGCACTAAAGCCTTCAGGGCTGAAGATGAAATATACACCAGGGGTAATAGAGATATTGTCATTGACCCGATAGTTGTAAAACGTTTCTAGATGGTAGGGAGTCGCGTCTTCTGGACGAGAAGCAATTCCTGCTACAGATTGCCGATAAAGCGGCTGTCCAAAAATGACGGCTGCGGTGTTTCCTTCATGGAATATGTCTCTAAAATGCAACCCAGCCGACCAGCTACTAAAGGTTGTAGAGGCATCTACATTCAAGAGATTAGCAAAAAGCAACGCACCTGATAATGAGATGGATGTTTTTGGCGCAAACCGCCACGTTACTGTTGCACCAACAGAATTTACATTGATTGGCTCATCAAGAGTTGCTAATGTCGCGTCACCACCAAACCTCGCCAGTTGTGCTGCATTGGGAGTAAATCGAATAGAAGCAATATCAGCGCTACCCAAGCCTGTACCTAGAATGTTAATTGTGTGGTAGCTGTGTGCATAGTTGATGCCGATATCAATAGTTGAGATTGGTTTGAGGGTCAGTTGTGCAGCAATTGCTTGTGTACCGTTAAAGACACCTGCTCCCAAAGGTGTGTTCAAAAGACCACCATCTTCTGATATTGGAGCTGAACCACTACCATAGATAACTCCAAGTCCCACTTGTTTTGAAGGATTCCACAAGAAACCAGCACCCGCTAATAAACCCGTACCAGAAGTGCCTCCTGTCATTCTGACGGCAGCGTTATAACCTGCAAATCGAGAGATTGCACCTTGACTATCGCTAGCGTAGGGAGTGATGGCAGGAAAAACATCTGTAATCTCTGCATTTGTGCCACCAAAAACCACAAATTTCTGAGACAACGGTAAGACGTAAGCTAGTTTGTAAAGACTAACTGAATTTGCTCCGCCATCGGGTTGTAATGTCTGGGGGTTAAAACCAGGAAATTGAGGTTCAAAGCTTAACTTGGTTGAGCCTGCACCAAGAAAACTTGAATTCGGCAGTAATTGGCCTTGAATGGTTCCTCTTTCATAAAATGAACCGCTCGATCTGAAGTTGTAAGCTTGAAGTCCAACAATAAACAAATCACTGCCGTTAAAGCTGCTGGTAAGATTGAGCCTGACGCGATTATTGAAGGCTAATTTAGCATCTTGGCTACCTGGTTCTCCACCTGTCGCTGTGGACAAAGAAAAAATTGCTTCGCCATTAAGTTTAGTTGTGGTAGAAAACTGTTGCTTCTCTAAAGTAGCTGTGTGAGTTTCTAAAGCATCTACTCGACCCCGCAATGTCGCAAGTTCAGATGCAAATTGTTCTTGAAGTTTTTGGAGAGTAGTTAAATCTTCTTTCTTAACTAAGTCACTAGTGCTAGTAGCAATCAGTTCGTTGATTCTATCTAAGCAAGCATTCAATCCGGCAGCAAATTCATAACGGCTTAAGGCACGATTCCCTTTATAAGTACTGTCAGGATATCCGACAATGCAACCGTAACGCTCCACCACTGATTGCAGTGCTTGAAATGCCCAATCTGTTGTCTTAACATCAGATAATTGAGATACTGAGTTTACTTGAGCGATCGCATTAGATTCTAGAAAATTAGAATTAGTTGAAAATCCGCTACTGTTGTCTTTATCTGCGCTCTCAAAATTGTTTACAGGATTGTTAGCATTTAGTTGAGCAGTTGCAGGAGATGTACCCAGCAAAATAAAAGCAGTAAGTAAGCACAGCCAACTGACTCTTTTCGTACAGATTAACTTATAGTAATTCACACCCATTCCTCACACACAAAATAAAATACCACTGTTCTTTGTGAATACTAATTATTCACAAGTTAAAGCTAACCAGCAAAGGCAATCTTTCAAGGATTAAATACTCTTTTTGTTAAGAGCTGCGGATTAAATATGCAAATTTATACCGCACCAAATTACTTGGTACAGAATTCACGAATATCTCAGTCGATACATCGGCTGAGGATAGTTGCAGCTTTTATCAAGCTAAAAATTGTAATTTTAACAATTACTTAGCCACGAGTAAAGACTTCATTGCTTGAAAAAATACTTTTTGAAATTGTTAAACTACTTAAAGTTTATAAATACACTATAGTTTTGATAAGTAGTACTTTACCATGTCTTTTTTACAAAAATAAACATTTTTAAAGTTTTTACTTTTTAAATATATACAAATAACATTAAGTATTATTGGATATTATAATAAATAGCCTTTTGATAATATTAAAATATTATATAATCCGCTCGTTCGTGCAATTAATAATGAGTTTATTGTCAGCCGGAACAATAGACTTCTTGCATAAATCCAAAATAAGAACCCCACCCCGCCTTTGACTTACATCAAAGTCTCCCTGCCCCTAATCCCCAGAGGGGGCCCCGAGTTCCCCGCAGGCGGGGAGGAGTTGGGGGTGGGGTTTAGGGGACTTTTGCAAGAGGTCTAATCGCATTGTCAGCCGGAACAATCGCATTGTCAGGCGAAACAATCGCATTGTCAGGCAAAACAATCGCATTGTCAGGCAAAACAATCGCATTGTCAGGCAAAACAATCGCATTGTCAGCCGAAACAATCGCATTGTCAGCCGAAACAATCGCATTGTCAGGCAAAACAATCGCATTGTCAGCCGGAACAATCCCGTTGAAACTCTAAAAGACTTGTGTGTATACCGTAGCTTTACAAACAAAGAGGTTTTTTAGACAAGAGTGAACAGTCAACAAGAGGACAAGAGGCAGGGGGCAGGGGGGAGAACCTCATGCATAAATTCCGGTGGCTCTGAAATAAGGACGTATTATTTCTCTCTGCGAGACGCACTCGCGTTCGCGCTTCGCGTCTTCTTCATAAATGTTTTTACTTTGAGCATAAATAAATTTACTTGCTCTGTATTCTTTTTGGCAGGGGAATCCTAGAATCCTTCTCCTCTGCTCCCTGCTCCCTGCTCCCTGCTCCCCTGCCTCTTCTGTCAGGTTAATAATAGCTGCCAGATTTCCGATGTTCCAAAGCCGTGACACCATCATTTTCCAACACTTCACCGCCATCGATGACGGCATAAATTAACCATCGATCGCCACATTCAAGCTGATTTTGCACTGTACATTCTAAATAGGCTAATGCCTCATTCAAAATCAAACAACCATTCAGAGCAGTTTTTGTGTCAAGATTTGCAAAGGGATTATCTCCTAAAGTGCTATGACGAGAAAAATAGCGGCGCACATTTCTTCCTTCTTTGAGGATATTTAGCACAAATTTATCGCCGGGGTGATGCATTAACTCTGCATTTTGCTCGTTAGCGATCGCAATCATAATCCCTGGCGGGTTAAAAGTTGCCTGCGATACCCAAGAAGTTAAAACGCCTTTGTGAGTTTCTTCATCGCGAGTTGTCACAACACACAGAGAACCAACGATCCGCCCCACCGCTTGTTCGGTACGATCTACATGGGTTTCTGTGACAATCTGGCGGGAAGAACGCAGTTTTTTGGTTTTCTTCAAGTTTTGGGCAAAAAAAGCACCGGCTTCTTGAGACTGCTGGAGAATCTCAGGAGTCGGACTGAAACGCACCCGAATTGTTTCAAACCCTAGTTGATAATTAGCATCTTTGAGCTTGCTTTCGATTAAATCTATTGCCTCGCCACTCCAACCGTAGGAACCAAACACCCCTGCTAACTTAGTTTTAGCTGCCACCGAGAGAACTATTCCTAAAGCAGTTTGAATTTGAGTCGGTGCATGGCCGCCTAAAGTGGGTGAGCCAATAATTAAGCCATCGCAGGTTTCTACAATGCGGTTAATCTGTGCAGAATCGGCTAGTTCACAGTTGATTGATTCTACATTAACTCCATTTTGGATCAAACCTTGAGCGATCGCATTGGCCAGAATTGCTGTATTTCCATAAGCAGAAGCATAAAGCAAAGCAACACTCAACTCTTGAGATTTTTGCCCTTGACACCATTGACGGTAATCATAAGTAAAACGGCTCAGGCTGTAACGGACAACCGGGCCGTGTGCTGGGGCATAACATCTAGCTCCCAAAACCGACAACTTATCTAATGCGACTTCAACTTGTTTGGCTTGGGGCGCATGGAGACATTCAAAATAGTAACGACGTTCCGCATCTAATCCCTTCCAATCTTCATCAAACAAGGTATCTTCGCAAATATGAGCGCCGAAAAGTTTGTCTGTGTAGAGAATTTTTGTGGCGGGATCGTAAGTACAAAGTCCATCCACCCACCGGGGAGTTGGTACGGTGACAAATGATAGAAGATGTCCTTGCCCTAAATCTAGAGTATCCTGCGATCGCATCGCTTGAATAGGTGATTCAAATTCGGGAAAGGCAGTTTTTAGAGCATTAGCGGCGGGGCGAGAACAAATTAGAGTCGCTTGAGGAACCAGAGAGAGTAATACTTGCAAGGTTGCTCTGCGGTTCGGGTTGACATGACTAAGAACAATGTAATCTAGGGTGATGAAATCTAGATTTTGTGCTAGTTGCTCAAGGTAAATTTCGGTAAAAGATTCGCCGGGAGGGTCAATTAAAGCCTTTTTATCAGCTTGAATCAGATAAGAATTTGCTGTAGTTCCCCGTTGGCGGGAATACTCCACCTCAAATTTTAATCTGTCCCAAGTCCGCGATCGCAAAATCAGAGTATTTTTACCAATTTCAGCAACTTGTACATCTCTGCTATGGTTGGGCGTTAATGTTGCAACAGACATAATAACCTCTCTTAATTGGGCATGGGGCAAAATAGTTCCGAGTTCCGAGTAAAGAAGTGAGATTTCCCACTCAGCACTCCTGAAGGGCATTGGGCATTGGGCATTGGTTATTCTCCTTCTCTTCTCTGTGCCTATTCCCTATTCCCTACTCCCTATTCTTAATGACTATTGGTTTGTGTTAATTCAGACTTAACTCGGCTTCTATAGCGTTTAGATACTTCTTGTTCCGGGTCGATACCTTCAAAGGTAGGGGGTAGCCAAACTCGGAGAAACTGTAGTACTCCCAGGACTAATAAAAAGGCACAAGTTGCTAAAACTTGGCTCCAACTTGTTTCTAGAACACCTTTAACAATGACTTCTCGCAAGGCAGAAACGATAGAAACTTCAACAGCTACCCCAATAGATACTCGATGTTCCTGTAGGTAAATAATCAGCAGTCGGAATAGCTCAACTAAGATAAGTAAAAAGAGGATATCGGCAGTAACAGCATGAAAATCTAAAGGTGGAAGTAAGGAGAGAAACATATCTCTCACCTGAAACACCATGAAACTAAATAAACCGATACACAGGGAAATCACAATTACATCTTGGATAAATTCCAAACTTCGCACGACGCGCCCGCGATTGATTTCGTACATGCTAATTGAGGTATTTTCAGGAGATTTATACATAGTTGTTTGGAGTGGGGAGTGGGGAGTGGGGGAGATGGGGGAGATGAGGGAGATGAGGGAGATGGGGGAGCAGAGGAACAGGAGGAAGAATAATAAAATTACCTCTTTCCCTCTGCTTCTTCCCAATGACAAATGACCAATGACAAATGACAAATGACCATTTAATAATGATTGCCCATTTTGCGGTGATGGGCGGCTGTAAGTGCATGTAGGTTGGCAACTCTTCCAGTTTGGACTGTGCTATAAATTACCCAATGATCTCCACAGTCCATGCGGCTAGTAATTTCACATTCCATGTAAGCTAAAGCTTCAGCTAAAACGGGCGATTCATTTTTCGCTGGATATGTTTTCACTCCGGCAAATCTATCTGCACCAGGAGCAAAACGTTTCAGGAAGTGTTTCATTAATCCTTGATATTTGCCTTCTTCTAAAACATTTAAAACGAAGCGATCGCCAACGTGCATCAAGGATTCAATTGCCCGATCTTTGGATACTGCGATCGCTACTCCCAAAGGCTCAAGACTCGCTTGTGTCACCCATGAAGCAAACATTGCACTCTGAATTTCTCCTTTTTTGGCGGTGATAATATACAATCCTGTACTAATCCGCCCTAAAGCTTTTTCTAGCTCAGTATTGATAGATTTGATTTGTTTAATGGTGCGATCGCGGGTCAACCATTGACCCATATCTGTCCCCGCTTCATCACAAAGTTGTTCCGTTGCTTGGGTAGGAATTTCCTTAACTAAGATAGGAGGAAAAGCTTCAGTTAATCCCAGTTCTTGAAATTTATTACGTAAAGGATAAACGGGTTCATCTTCTCCACCTCCCGACTCTAATAAACCAATTGCCTGCTTCTTGTGAACAGCAGCTAAAATCGTACTTAAAGCAGCTTGAGCCATCACTGAAGATTGGGCTGGCATTGCAATTACTAAACCAGAAGATTGTGTAACTAATTCTCGAACTTCTTGAGGTTCAGCACTATTGAGGTCTACCAATTCTACTGCTACGCCTGTTTTCGCGCACCCATGTGCTATGGTACGGACTAAATGCTCGCTATGCCCGTAATCTTCAACATAAAATAGAGCCACTAATGTCTCTGTTTTTGCTTGTTCTAAACTCCAGTTTTGATACCGTCCGAGCCATTCGGAGATATAGTCTTGTAATAAAGGGCCATGTCCCGTAGCAACTGTTCTTATTTCTAACTTTTCAATCCGCTTTAAAGCTGCCAAGACAGACCGAGCATTGGGGCCCATGAGACAATCATAGTAATAGTGAAAATCTTCCTCTATTGAAGTAATATTTTCATCATAAGTGTGGTCATCACAGTAATGCATCCCAAACACATCACAGGTGTAGAGAGTGCAAGTTTTGTGGTCATAAGTCAAGATTGTGTCAGGCCAGTGTAAGTTAGGTGCAGAGATAAATTCTAATTCGTGTCCGTTGCCTAAATCTAATCGCTCTCCACTTTTCACCTGCATTGATTTAAAAGGCTGGTGAACCATATTTTCTAAAAATTGAATAGCTACCTTTGCACCAACAACAGTAATTGAGGGAGCTAATTGCAAAATATCTTTCACTAAGCCACTGTGGTCTGGTTCTGTGTGGCTAATAATCAAGTAATCTATCTTAGTTGGATCGATTAATCCCGTCACTACCTCAAGATATAATTGCTCAAACTTGCGGTGAGATGTGTCAACTAAGGCAATTTTCTCTCCTTGAATTAAGAAAGAATTATAGGTTGTACCATTCCGTAAACCAAACTCGATGTCAAAACGTTCTCTATCCCAATCGAGACAACGGATAGCTGTCGTTTGAGGGGCAATTTCAACAGTTTGAATCGTCAAACGTCCTGGGCTGGGAGTAACTTGAGTAAGCTGTGTGAGTGCAACCATTTCTTTTCTCCAAAAAGAATATTATCTGGAGTGAGTGTTATGTTTCTTATATTTACCTGAAACACTCAATTAGTAAAATGCCAATTTCTAAAGCTAATCATTAGAAAGATTTATTCATCATTTTGATTGATTTACCATTGAATTACTCAATGTTTATCATTACTTTTATGTTCAATAATGAACGTGAGAGAATGCAAATTCTAAGTTAGAATGTTTACGCATGTCGTTAACCTTTCTTCCTCCTCCTCTACAACAAATCAACAGCGAAATCGCCCGTTACGCAGGTGTTGATCTGTATGTGCTGCGCCTCGATCTCATGCATCCGTTGGTTAACGGCAACAAGTGGTTTAAGCTAAAATACAATCTTTTGGAAGCTAAGGAGAAAAATTTCACAACGCTGCTTACTTTTGGCGGCGCTTATTCCAATCACATCTATGCAACTGCGGCGGCTGGTAATCTTTTCGGTTTTCGTACCATTGGTGTAATTCGTGGCGAGGAGAGGCTACCGTTGAATCCTACGCTGAGTTTTGCTGTACAACAGGGTATGCAGCTTGTGTACCTGAACCGTGAGATGTATCGACAGCGCAACACACCAACACTACAGGAATATCTGCGACAACGTTTCGGTGAGGTGTTTATCATTCCCGAAGGTGGGAGTAATTTAAATGGTGTGCGCGGTTGCACAGAGATAATTGATCATGCGATGCCTACGGCTGGCTACGCCTACGCATTTAATCATATATGCGTAGCCTGCGGTACAGCTACCACAATAGCAGGTATTGCGCTTTCGTTACATGAAGACCAAAGAGCGATCGCTTTTCCAGTATTGAAAAATGGGGCATTTCTCGCACAAGAAATCGAAAGTTTATTGACAAATTACCTCACCTCTGATTTACCCATACCATATAGTTCTCCCGCTTCCTGGGAATTGGTATGTGATTACCACTTTGGCGGTTATGCAAAGGTGAACAACGAGTTAATACTGTTTAGCCAACAGTTCACACAGGAACATGACGTACCCCTCGATTACGTATATACCGCCAAAATGTTTTACGGAGTGATGGATTTACTAAAGCAGAGATTTTTTTGTAAAGGCGATCGCTTGTTGCTAGTACACACAGGCGGCTTACAGGGCAACGTGGGCATGGAAGAAAAGTTGCAGAGATTTTCTAAAATCTGAGTTGCCACTTAATTAAATATCAGTTAACCTTGTATGGAATTTTACTCAAATGATTAAAATTTACACACCAATCTTGATATTTACTCAAAGTTAAGTAAGGTTAATTCAATGTTTACATACGCTGATCGCATTAAGCCAGATGGTTTTAGTATTACTACCTATTTAGATAATCTCCTAGCTAAAAGGTATCAAATTCCAACTTTTCAAAGAGATGTGGTCTGGGAGAAAGAGAATGTTAAAAAACTCTGGGATAGTATTTATAAATTTTACCCTTTAGGAAGTATTCTAATTTGGAAAACTAGCACAAAATTAGAAAGTCATAGACAAATAGGAGGGATCAAATTTGCTGATGATTTTCACTCTAATGAATACCAATATATTTTAGATGGGCAACAAAGAACGACTGCTCTTTTAACATCAATATATGGAGGAAAGATTGAGAAAAAGGAGAACTTTGATCCAACACTATATATAGACTTGACAGTTGAATTCACTGATATAACAGATGATACAAGTTACACAAAGCGATTTTTATTTTGGGATGACATCGATGATAATGGTGGTCAAATAAAAGCAAATAGTGGCAAGAAAAAACGTTACGAAGAAAAACTCATTGTTAGTTTAAGAGATATTATTAAAAGCCCTGGAGAAATAGAAAGAAATCTTCACAAAAATGGATATGGTGACTTTGAAAATCCCTATATGCAACAATTAAGAAGGATTAGGGAAGCCTTATATAGTTATCAAATTTCCTTCATTGAATTACGAGGTATTGAAGTTGCAGAAGTATGTCAAATATTTGAGCGGATTAATCAAGCTGGTAAACCCTTAGATATCTTTGACATTGTGGTTGCTAAGACTTTTCGGATTGAGGACAAAAAGAATAATATTCCTGGGTTTTACCTTCGGGATTTAATTAATCATTTTAGAGAGTCTATTGCTACCAGTCAATATACGAGGGTTGATGATTGGACATTACTCCAGATGTTAGCTGTAGTAGTAAAACTTGAATTTCCCAATGCAGGGATACAAAATATTACTGACAGGTATCTGAATGAGCTAAAAACAGAGCATATTGAAGCTGTCTGGTCTAATTTTAAAATAGCAGTTGCGAAAACTTTTGATTTTTTTGATAATATTTTGCATATTAAGGGTGGAAGATTAATTCCTTACCGATATTTATACCTGACTATCACAGCATATTTTTATCGGAATGATAAACCAGATTATAGTTTTCTAGGTAAGTATTTTTGGTATTATAGTTTTCATAATGCAGACTTACTAACAAACACTACTCACCTCTGGCAACATATAGAGTTTGTTAATCACCAAAAGGCTAATAGTACTTATTCATTCAATCAATTTGATATTGATAAAAATTCGCTCAGAAAATCTTTCTACAGTTATAGAGGTCGCTTATCCAGAGCGATACTATCACTTTATGCAAATCACAAACCGCAAGATTGGGCAAAACCTCATAGAGATGTTTTGTCTGATGTTTATTATCTGCTAACAGATAAGCCTAACCTGCACCATATATTTCCAGTTAACTTTATTAGGCAGAGTGGCATTGCTAGTCAAATAGAATCTGATAGCTTGATGAATATAGCCTATCTGTCTCAAATAACTAATTTGAAAATTAGCGATAAAAATCCATTACATTATCTAAAAGAATATGACGAGCCAGGTTTAGAGACAGTCCTACGCTCTCATCTTATACCTACAATCATTCTTGAATGGTCAAGAGGGGATGCACTTCCAGAAAATGCCCTAACTATTTTTATCGAAGAAAGGGTAAACCTCTTATTAGAAGCTTTGAGGCTGAAGTTAGACGGGATTGAATTTAATGTTTTTGATATGGGCGATCGCACAGATAATATCTCTTCCTAAATATAGGATTGCACAAAAAAGAGGCTCTGCTGGCTTTCATGCTTACCGCTTATTTTGTAAACTTTGAATGGTAGCGATCGCATGTTTCGCCACAATATCAATCTCTTCTTCTGTATTAAACCTGCCAATACCAAACCGCACCGAGGCATAAGCTAGCTGTTGGGTGTGTCCCAGTGCTGTAAGAACATGGGAAGGTGCAGTAGTTGCTGACGAGCAAGCAGATCCAGAAGAAACTGCCATTACTGGCTGTAATCCTAGCAAAAGTGCGGCTCCATCCACTCCTTCAACACTGATATTCAAGTTTCCCGCCAATCGCTGTTGAGGATGTCCGTTGAGATGAATTCCTTTAACTTGCGATAGCTGTTCCCATAATCTTTGTCTTAACTGGGTGAGGCGTTGGGTTTCTGTCTCTTGTTCAGCCAAAGCAATTTCTACAGCTTTGCCAAAGCCGATAATTTGCGGTGTATACAATGTACCAGAACGCATTCCTCGCTCATGTCCGCCACCGTGCTGCTGGGGAGCCAGTTGTACTCTGGGATCACGTCTGCGGACGTACAGCGCTCCAATGCCTTTGGGCCCATATACTTTATGTGCTGTTAGCGACATCAAGTCAACTTTCATCGCTTGCACATCTAACGGAATTTTACCAATAGCTTGGGCGGCATCGGTGTGGAATAAAATTTGGTGTTCATGGCACATTTCCCCAATTTCTGCTAAAGGCTGTAACACGCCAATTTCATTATTTGCAGCCATCACCGATACTAAAATTGTCTCAGGACGAAAAGCTTTTTTTAACTCAGTTAAATCAATCAATCCATCTATTTGGACAGGGAGAATAGTAATTTCAAAACCGAGACTTTTTAAATAATTACAAGGATCGATGACTGCACTATGTTCAGTGGCAACAGTAATAATATGCTGACCTTTTTTAAAATAAGCTTCCGCAACACCTTTTATAGCTAAATTATTTGCTTCTGTTGCCCCACTCGTAAACACAATTTCTTCTGGTGTGGCGTTGATTGCTGCTGCTAAAATTTCTCGCGTTTGTTTAACAGCAGCTTCTGCTTCCCAACCATAAACATGACTAATACTTGCTGGGTTGCCAAAGTTTTCTGTGAAGTAAGGAATCATTGCTGCTAATACCCGTTCATCTACGGGTGTAGTAGCGTGGGAATCAAGGTATATAGGACGAATAGACATAATTATTAACTCAAAATTTGACTTAATTTTTTTAATACACTTAAAACCTGATACAGTTCACTTTCTCGTTTCAAAAGTGTAAATTGGTCAGATATAGCATACTTTTGCTGATTTTCTTTAGCAAGTTTAAGAAAAATAAAATTACTACCATTAGTAACTAATCCAAACACAGGTTTATCTGGATTAGGATTGCCCAACATATAAGCCAGTGCTTGGGGTATGCCTTCTAAAAGGGAAAAGCTAGCCCTTTTAGATTCAACTACTAACAACCACAATTTTTCTTGAATAACTAGAACATCAATGCGCCCTTTGATAATTTCTTCTTCATCCTCCAAAGCAATTTCTATAGATTCTTCAGTACTGATAAAAAATGGCTCTCGATAGAATCCTGCCAAATCTAATAAAGGAGACAACACTATCATTTTGACTGCATTTTCTAAGATCGGTGGGTGTTTTATCAATCTCATAAAATTAGTTTTAACCCTGTCTAGATATTGCTTTTCTATATCTGTGATTTCTGGGAGAGTGTCAAACCACTCTGTAAAAAAATCTTCATTTTCAGCTTGTTTCAGACCAAACTTTGCTTCTAAATCAGCAAGGCTGACATTATGCACTTGGATGACTTGAACCATAATATTATTCAACTGGATATACTACTATCTAACAGTTTGAGTTGTTACTTCGATGATAACGTTACTGGTTTCTATATCGATTTGACCAATTTGACTCACTTGGGATTTTACGTGGTTGCTAATTCCTGTAATTTAGTTAAAACTGCCTGAGCATGACCTTTAGTTTTTACATTAGGCCAAGTATAGGCAATAATTCTATCAGGTGAAATTAGAAAAGTTGATCGAGTAACACCCATATATTCTTTGCCCATAAATTTTTTCAATCGCCAAGCGCCGTAGGCTTCGATTAAAAAATGTTCTGGGTCGCTTAAAAGGGTGATTGACAAGTTATGTTTGCTGATAAATTTACAATGAGACTTCCCCAAATCTGGACTTACACCTAAGATTTTTGCTCCCAGTGTGCTGAAGTCTTGATACAATTCGGTGAAGTCTTTCGCTTCGGTGGTACAACCAGGGGTGTCATCTTTGGGGTAGAAGTAGAGGACAACCCACTGACTGCTGAGGTCGTCGAGAGTAACTGCATTGCCATTTTGGTCAAGTGTGGAGAAATCTGGCGCTGGTTGTCCAATTTGGGGAATGTTGCTCATGATAATGTGTGAGAAATTGTCTAGGCGTAGCTCGTCGTAGATATCGCTTTAGAATTGTACAGTACATATATTGAGCGATGCCTACGCACGTAACCATTCATATTTGCTGATAATGCCTAAAGATATGCAACGCCAATTTACCAACCGCGATGAGTTGGTAGCTTACCTGCGCGAACAATTCCCAGGTGCAGCAGAACGCGATGACCACATCAGCGAAACTCTGGGGGGACGGAAAGCGGCACAAACAGCGCTGCAAAAAATTGACCCAGTTCGCTACGCTCAAACACGTAATTTCTTCGCAGGTGCGGTCACGCGTCTTTCTCCTTATATCCGCTATGGGGTTTTGAGTTTGCGAGAAATTCGAGATTACGTCCTTGACCAAGTACAAAACCAAGATGAAGCTACGAAACTAATTAACGAGTTAGGTTGGCGCGACTATTGGCAACGATTGTATATAAAGTTAGGGGATGAAATTTGGCAAGACCAGGAAGAGTACAAAACTGGTTATACTGTGGGCGAATATGCACCCGAATTGCCGCAAGATATCAGAGAAGGAACTACAGACAGAGTTTGCATTGACAGTTTCAGTCGTGATTTGAGAGAAACTGGCTATTTACATAACCATGCACGAATGTGGCTAGCGGCTTATATTGTCCATTGGCGGCGTATTCGTTGGCAAGCAGGAGCCAAATGGTTTCTCGAACATCTTTTAGATGGAGATCCTGCTAGTAATAATATGTCATGGCAGTGGGTTGCTAGCACTTTTAGTCAGAAACCGTATTTTTTTAACCGCGAGAACTTAGAACGCTATACCAAAAGCATTTATTGTCAGAAATGTCCCCTTTACGGTCATTGTGATTTTGAAGGCAGCTATGAAGAATTAGAACAGCGACTTTTTCCCAAAGGCGAATTTAGCAAACAACCTAATAGCCAAAGTTGGCAACGTGGAAAGAAAGGGAAGGGGAGCAGGAGGAGTAGGGGAGGACAAGGGGGACAAGGAAGAGAATAATAACTCTTGTACAGACGCGATTAATCGCGTCTCTACTCTTGACTAATGACTAATGACTAATGACTAATGACTAAACCAATTGTTTGGGTACATGGAGATTGCCTCAGTCCAAATAATCCCACATTGCAAAAATACCCTGATGCCCCAGCTATCTGGGTATGGGACGAGGCGTTGATAGAGGAATGGCAATTGAGTCTTAAACGTCTGACTTTTATCTACGAATGTTTGCTAGAGTTACCTGTTGTTATTCGTCGTGGTAATGTGGCACAAGAAATTTTAGCTTTTGCTCAAGAACATGATGCCAATTTAGTTGTCACAGCCGATAGTCCCAGTCCCCGGTTTAATGATATCTGTAATCAAATGCAGCGTTCTATAGTATTGGAAGTGTTACAGGTAGAACCATTTTTTGACTATGACGGCTATATTGACTTGAAACGGTTCTCGCGCTATTGGAAAGTGGCTCAAAATTATCTTTATCAAAAGCCCTCACCATAAATCCCTCTCCCAAATTGGGAGTTGACACCAATGAGCAATACTGTGTCCCTACGATAGATGTGGTTTTTCTAGCCCCCCATACTTTGTATTTTGCGTCAATGGGTAAATCCGATAAGTAAGATTAACTCATAAGTTAATTACAACAAGTGCTGCAATCATTTAAACGTTTCTTATACATAGAGGAGAAATTGTTGCAAAGTATTAAGCATTTCCAGCAATTGTTTATATATTTCTAGGAAATACTTAAACCTTTCTTATACATGGAGGAGCAATTGTTGCAAAGTATTAAGCATTTCCAGCAATTGGTTATATATTTCTGGTAAATACTTAAACCTTTCTTATACATGGAGGAGCAATTGTTGCAAACGCTTCAATTTTGGCAACTAGTCTTGCAGGTTAATGGAGTTACGAGTGCTGAGTTGCAAGTGAGATTTTTCACTCAGCAGTATTGAATCTATTGAGGTTTGTAAATAATTTGTATATCTGCAAGGAATATTCCTTTAGACTGAGTTTCAACTTAAAAAATGTGGGGATAAACACAAATGCATTCGTTAAATATATTTTGTCACGAATTTGTAGTTGCTGTTTCCTTTGTAGCTTGCATTATTGGACTGTTGTTACTGTGGAATAGTAAGGAACAAACAAATGAAATGGAAGAAACAGAGCGGATTCTGTTTAGGATGAGCTTTAGTTACTGGCTAGTTTACTGTGTAGCTTTTGGCATAGAAAAAATAGTTTTACCCGATTGGGAATCTGTAGTCATGACTTTGAAAATAACTACGGCTCTGTCATATTTCTTAACTTTTTCTTGTATTCTTAGTCTGCCGCTACACAAATTTGCAGTACATCGGGTTGAGGAATAGTTATTGGGCATAGGGCATTGGGCAAAACAGTTCCGAGTTCCCAGTCCTGAGTAAAGAAGCAAGATTCCCAACTCAGCACTCATAACTCAGCACTCTTGAGGGGCATTGGGCATGATTAACATCTCATGGCGATCGCTAATGCAGTTTCTAGTTGATCCTGGGACAAAGTTGTTAAAATAAAGACTTCTTGTACCGTTTTCCCCTGCCGTGCAATGACTTTATAGCCGCCGCGAATGGGTACTGAAACGCGTAGTTGCATTTTTGGACAGTGACCCTTTGACCGCCCAATCACCCCTGGTGTCACAGTTTGGATACCATCTTGCTGACAAAGACGTTCTAAAATGGGGATAAGACCAGAAAGATGTGTTGAGTGATTCCAAACCAGTCTGGCAGCTTTTTGTGAAGCCGTGCGGAGGGGATCTACGGAGGGTTTGCCCATAATAATTAAGCTTAAGCTGCTTCTAGAGGTGCCATTGTCAAACCTGCTCGGCGCAGTTGCTGGTGATAGAGTTCCGCAGGTTCTTGGGGCCCGACCCAGACGATCGCTTGACCTTCATAGTGTACCTGATTAGTTAAATCCCACGCGCGATCGCCACTCATCCCCGGAATATATTTCATCAAACATTCAGCCACGTGTTGGAATGTATTAAAATCATCGTTTAATACAATCACTTTGTAATTCGGATAAGTCTTACGGATAACTTGATTAGACCGTTCAGGAGCTATAGTTGGTGCTGTGGACATCCCGTAAACATCTGCTGAAAGTGTCATAACCATAAAAAAATTAGTCAAGATAATTTTACAAAACTACACTATTGTCATTAGTCATTAGTCATTAGTCATTTGTCCTTTGTCCTTTGTCTTTAATCAATGACCAATGATATCGTGTCTGGCTAAAGACTTATGATTTAGACCGCAGTTCTTGCTGGGGGCAGGGGAAAGAGGCTTTTGGGATTTTTGCATAGATTTGGTAATCATAAGTTGTTAACCGCACTCGATATAACTAATGCCCCATGCCCAATGCCCCATGCCCCATGCCCAGTCCCTATTTCCAATTATCCCAGTTTTCGTTAAAAATAGATGTATCTGGGAAAGCAGTGGGGTTGCCATTTTGTTGCAAAAGCCGTTTGAGTGCTTCTAGTTGTGGCTCTTGTTTAGGTAAGTTATCAACTAGTTGGTAAGGTGCGATCGCATTTTTGAGTGCAAAACTAGCAACTGTTCCCGCAGCTGCGCCAGCCGACCATTCAAAGGAATGTACTCGATAGGCAGCAGCAGCAATGTGACTAGTCGCAATACTTTTACCACCTACGAGCAAATTATCAATTTTCTGAGGAATCATCGCCCTCAAAGCAATTTGAAAGGGATAGGCAAGACCCGCACCACGTCTTTCGCCGGGACGTTCTGTGTTACCAGGGGCTTCTGGGGGACTATTCACCATGCAAGGATGGAAATCTATGGCGTAGTGACCAATACCCACAGCATCGGGAAAGATGGTAGAACGAGTCCGTCGCATTGCTTTGTCTGGTGGAACTTTACCGTCAATTACTGATATTGCTTCTAAACCTGCAACTGCTGCTCGTAGCCGACGATACATATCTGCTGGCAGAGTCTTTGAGTAATACTCATCATTATAATCTCGGCGGGAAATATCAATTTCGCCAATACTAAAGCCTTCAGATTGCCCCCAACTGGGGCGGCCAATGATCCGCCGTCCTTCTCGCATATAGGGATATTTTGATAAACCATGCGCTGTCCCCATTGGCGAATTTAAACCGGAAACAAAGCGGTTATTAGGTTGCTGCTGCTTGACACCATCCCCTAGTTGAGAATCTGTAGTCCCAGCTACCAACCAGTAATAGAAAGAGAGAGCATTTTCCTCAGCCTTGCGGAGGGTTTCTGTGCGCAGTCCTCCCATCCACCCTCCTGGCTCTAACTCTCCAGTCGCTTGTAACTGTTGGCGGGTATAAATTAGGTTATCCTGGGCTGTTCCGGGGCGGTAGTCGTTACCCCAAGTCCAGTTTTGCATCGAGATATCCCCTGGTGTAGCCGCAGTAAAACTTACACCGCCGAATTTTGCTGGTTTGCCTTTGTTTGGACTCCAAATGCGACGATAGGTAAAAACTAAATCAAAGTTAGCCAGTCGCTTCAATTCATAGCTGAAATATGGCGCATATTCTGGATAAAATGCAGGCATTGTCTGCGGTTGCGGTTCCTTAGTGGCCTCCATTGCAAAGGTGTAGGTAAAGCCTTGAGGGCAATAAGGGTCGTTGTTGGCGCTGGAAGCAGAAGGTTCTAGGTAGGAACGGGCATCAATACCTAATCGGTAAGGGACATCAGCAAGGGCGATAATTTCTCCAGTTTCGCTAGCGTCTACGACATACCATTTAGGAGCATCCTCTTTCGTTGCTTTGGGGATGAAACGGACAATAGTTTTAGTAAACCGAGATGAATTTTCGTAGCGATAAGCATCTTCAATGCTTTGAGATAACGTAAAAGTATTGAGAGGTGGTGCGCCTTTTGGTGGTTGATGTTGAATTGCGATCGCACTATTAATTATTTTGCCATCAGCAGCGATTTCCAAATCCTTAATTACTGTGTTGGGAAACCATTGCAATTTCCCTTTGCCCTGCTTTTCGGCATCTTTAAGCATCCGGGTCAAAATAGTGTGAGCATCGCGGGGAAGAAAACAAGATTCACTTACCCAGCAGTCACCGGGGTTAAGCTTACCGTATTTACGCCCAATCCGGTTTCGCAATTCTAAATAGCCGCGAGAATAGAATTTCAGAGCTCGTTGAGTTGGACGTTCATCTAACGCAGATGTCCCTTGAGCAGAAATTTGTCCTCCCAGCCAGTCAGTAATTTCTGTCAGACAAACTGTTCGCCCTGCTAGCAACCCCTCATAAGCTGTGGCTACACCAGAAAGTCCACCACCCACAACTAAAATCTCGCAATTTACACTTTTGTCTGGGGTTCTCGGTGGTGCGGCGTTCGCCTTTGGCGTTGGCGAAGCCATCGCCTGATCAAATACAACTAAGCTAGATATTAAATTGAGACCAATCAACGATGTCAAGCTAAAAGCTACTTTGTGTTTATGCTTCATAGTAAAAAAAACCACTCCAAATCTTGTGTCACCTTGTAGACGTTAGCATTTAAGAAATGTCTAACTCAAAAAATTTTCCAGAGCAAGAGACACGATAAATCGCCGTCTCTACTTTTTGATGATTTATGAAAAAAAGTTAGGTTTAAAACCTTGCCGCTCGTGGGCGAAAGAATCCTTGTATCACGAGGCAGGCTGAAACCTCACCCCTTGTGGGTGGCTTGATTTAATTGCGAATTGCGAATTGCGAATTGGTTCATCACATTTTTGTGGTCTAAAATTTTCATCAAAAAACCTGAATCGAATCGTATTGTAATCACTTCCGCTAACAGGGATGAAAACGAAAGTTGGCATAATAAAATCCCCCCTTCCTACATTCACTAAAAAGGAAGAATCAGGTTAGAGGGGATAACTCAGGTAATGTTAGCTTTCGGAAGTTTCCTGAGAGAACTTCTTATGAATAGTTTTTGGGGATTCCCCATCAGCAGCTACCGTTATCAGATAGTCCATTAAACCATCTGAAAAGGGGAGACGTAGATGGAAAGTACCATCGGGTTTAATTTTGATGGCATGTCCACCAATGTTTACACTGGTATTTGGTTGAGTTGCTCCGTGAATAATTAACTCAGCATCAGCCACAAACCAGAAATCTCCGTAGGCACGACTGAATACCCGGACGTTAGCGGAACGGGCGATCAGTAACCAACGTAGTTTACCGCCGTAGGCATCGCCATCAGCAATATAGCCAATTTCAACCATATAATCGCGATCGCTCACGGGAATAGCCACAAAGCGATCGCGTGCTACTTCTTCAGATTCATACTGTTGGACAAGCTGGGGACTTTGATGACTCAAGTCAATGCCAGTCACATCATAGAGCCGCACTGCTAATTGGGAACCGCCCTGTTGATGCAGTGCTTCAGATTGAGCTTTGGAAATGTGCCAAGAGACATAAGCCCACTTGGGAGTGCGGGGTGTGAGGGAAATACTGCTTTCTTCTGGGGCAGTTTCTGCTTCTACATTTGCCCAGCCAAAAGCGGTTTCGCTTACTAACGCTACATTTTCAACGGTAGGATCTGTTGTCGAATCTGTAGGCGCTGGAGTGGAGATACGAACGATCGCAGAACGGGCAATGAATAACCAGCGACCGCCATCAGCGACATAGCCAATTTCAGCTATGTAATCGCGATCGCTGATGGGAATTTCCACAAAGCGATCGTGTGCTGTCTCTTCACATTCATACTGCTGTACCAGCTGCGGAGTTTGATCACTCAAATCAATGCCAGTCACATCATACAGCCGCACTGCCAATTGAGAGCCGCCTTGTTGTTGCAGCGCTGCTTTTTTGGCTGCGGAAATCTCCCAAGAGACTTCAGCCCATTGGGAAGTGCGGGGTGTGAGGACAATACTGCTTTCTTCTTGGACATCAACCAAATCAACATCTGTTTGATCGGCGATTGCAAGATCATCAACTACGGGATCTGGATTTACAGGACTGAAGACACGAACAATTGCAGAACGGGCGATGAATAACCAGTGTTCGCCATAAGCGAGATAGCCAATTTCAGCTAGATAGTCGCGATCGCCCTGGGGAATTTCTACCAAGCGATCGTGTGCTGTTTCCTCAGATTCATATTGCTTTACTAGCTGTGGACTTTGATAACTCAAATCAATGCCAGTCACATCATACAGCCGCACTACCAATTGAGAGCCGCCTTGTTGCCACAGTTCTGCTTTCTTGGCTGGGGAAATCTCCCAAGATACATGAGCCGATGTATAAGTATGTGGTGCAAGCACAATACTGTTTTCTTCTTCACCGATCTCTTCTTGAGTATCTAGCAAACCAATAGCTGTTTGATTCGCGTTCGCCAGATCATCAACTATCGGATCTGGATTCACAGGACTGAAGACACGAACAATTGCCGAACGGGCGATAAATAACCAGCGTAGTTTACCGCCTTCGGCATCGCCATCAGCGACATAGCCAATTTCAGCTATGTAGTCGCGATCGTTGCCGGGAATTTCTATCGATCCCTCATTTGCTGTTTCCTCAGATTCATACTGCTTTACTAGCTGTGGACTTTGATAACTCAAATCAATGCCAGTCACATCATACAGTCGCACGACCAATTGCGAGCCGCCTTGTTGCCGCAGTGCTGCTTTCTTGGCTTCGGAAATCTCCCAAAAGACATTAGCCGATGTATGACTATCTGGTATGAGCACAATACTGCTTTCTTCATCTGCATCAACCAAACCACTGGCTGTCTCGGCTACGTTCGTCTGACTTTCAGCATCCGATCCGAAAGTGCTAGCCCAAGCACCAACTCCTGCACCCGCAGCTAAAGCTGCCGCTGCGGCCAAATCTGTAGAGTTAGCTTCCCCGACAGTCGGCTCGGCGGGAAGTTCTTCCTCTGGCAAATTCAAAGTGGGTTCGGCTGCGTCCGCTACCACATTTAATACATCTTCAGTCAATAAATCTTCTGTAAATTCAGGTAAATCGAGCAGTGAAGATGTATCTGTTGCTGATGCTTCCACGTCATCTGCCACTTCCTCAGACTCCGCTAAGGGCAATTCATCTACTGAGGCTGTATCTTCAGTTGAGGTGATACTCTCTAGCCAGTTCAATTCTGCCTGAAGTTCCTCATCTACCTCATCTTCACTAATTGCTGTGTCCCAATAGTCAAAATCAGCTGTTACTTCTGGCACATCTGGTAATTCTGGGAGTGGGGCTGTCACCTCAGATGAAGACAGTTCCATATCAGATACCTCTTCTGGAATATTACCCAGGTGAGGATAGGAAGTATTGACTACAGCTGCCGGGGCTTCTATATCCCATGCAACGTCATCAGATTCAGGAGTGTTTGTCTCCGTATAATTATTTGTCTCAAGTGTATCATCAATTGCGTTTGCTTCTGTTTCTTTGTTGCTAAAGCTAGACCAGGTAGCCGCCCCGATGCCTGTTGCTATAGCCGCACCACCTAAAGCTGCGGCTCCTAAGTTGTTATTTTCTGAGCCATTAGCTACGCCTGATGTCGTGCCTTCATAGAGGTTAGAAGTACCATTAGTTGTCTCTTGTACTAAATTTGCTGTCTCCTGAGTAGCATTTTGGTTCAGATCAGATTGTGTTTGAGCGTAGATGTTGAAAGAAGTGCGATCGGGGGTTTCTTGCTCTGATAAGTGCGGTACTACCTGCTCCTCCAGCGTTGCTCCATTCAGGGAGGAACCTGTGCTGGCTTCGACGAGCGTTGCTGTTTCTCCATCGGGTGGATGAGGATTTGATTCTGGTAAATTGTCTGTTGTCTCAGTGGGCAATGGGCGTTTTCTCAGAATCCACCATAGTACAGATCCACCTACAGTCAGAAAAAAGACAGGTAGCAGCAACCACAATGGTGTTTCTTTATTTACAATTGGAGTGCTTTGTGCCGGAGCAGCCACAAACGGCTGTTCACCAAATGCAGAACTAGTAGCACTAGGGGAAGGCGTAGGCGCAGGGGAAGCCGCAACAGCAGGTTGTAAGACGCTGGCTGCGATCGCCTCAGCTTCGGCAGTTCTACCTTGTTCTATAGCCTTCTGTCCTGCGGGTGCTAGGGTAAAGCCAAGAAAATCTACTGTGGTTAAACTCTGATTTTTTTTGTAAACGTAAACTAAAGGTTGCGAGAAAGGATATTTAGCATCATCTGGTAAAGCTTGATGTAATTGCAGAACTCGCACACCTTTCAACTTCGACACCTGATTAGCTAACACATAGCTGATGCCGTCTTTGCCCAGTTGTTTGATGATTTCTGCGGTATTATCGTCAGTTAGTTGGGTAGCATTAGCCCCTGTAGCAAATTCAGCAGTTTTGAAAGCTGGATATGTACGAAAAGTATTGCGAGTTTCACTCGTGTTCGGGCGATCGATGAACCGAATCTTTCCTGAAGGCCCTCCCAGTTGTGACCAATTTGTAATTTGTCCCCGAAAAATCCGGGCAAATTGCCTACTAGTCAAGCTTTCTTTGAAAGGATTATCTGCACCAACCACGATCGCAATCTTCTCACGCTCCAACCGAATTTGCTCTAGTCCTTGAGCTTTTTCTGCTGGCGTCAACCCGCGCCCCATTGCGACTATATCAATTTTGCCATCTAGCAAATCTTTCAGCGCTGTCTCAGTGCCGTTAGCAGCAACTTCAACCTTTTTACCAGTAAACTGTTTTTCAAAACTTTCTTTCAGGCTTTGGTTGATTGCACTCAAGCTACTGGAACCGTCAATCCGCACTATCGATTCATTCTGCCCTGTTTGTGGCAGTGGTGAAGAGGTAGCTTCAGGTGTAGATTGTGCCAGCATCGGTGCTGATACCACCAGGGATGCTGCCATTGGGGTTGTAGCTAAGGCAACCCATAATACCAGCCTGACTATCGAAGTATCTTTTTTTTCTTGTTGCCACATAAGCCCCTTAATTAAAGTAAAAAATAGAAAGCCTGCCAGTCCTAAATCGCGATCTTTATAAAGATTATGGAGGAGACGGGCTAATTATACATCTGAGTTATCTTTAGTTCTAATTACTTTAAAGTACTTATGCTGATTTATACTTCGCGGTAGCTTGGATAGCATGATAATTTATACTCTAATTGCCAAAGTCTGTTTACTATAAATTTTTCTAAGTTAGATTGCAACTTATAGCAAGTTGGTAACTTATGGTCACAATTATGAATTATTGAATGACTAAAACTGGTAAAGTGTAGCAAATTCAATATTATTTAACAATATTATTTTCAGTAGTGCTGAGTTTTGAGTGCTGAGTTTTGAGTGCTGAGTGCTGAGTGTTGAGTTAGGAGTTAGGAGTTAGGAGTGCTGAGTTAAGAGTTAGGAGTTTGGAGTTTGGGAACAATGAAAATACCTCTTTCCCAGTCCCCAGTCCCCAGTCCCCAGTCCCTATTTTCAAGGCAGGTCTAATAAATACTTATTGTTCAGCACTCATTTAAGATAACAATGACAATCTGGCTTATCAATCAGTGACTCAACCAAAGCATTTAAGGCAGTTGCAGCTAATGCGCCACCTCCCAAAGTGCCTTCAACTGTAATATAAGGTATCCCTTGTTGCATCAGTTGTCGCTTGGCTGCGGGAGCATGACTAAAGCCAATGGGCATTCCAATTACTAATGCAGGCTGAATTTTTTGGTTAGCAATGACTTCACAAGCTTCCAGAAGTACTGAGGGAGCATAACCAACTACCAGCACACAACCATTACTTACTTGCAGCAATTTTGTTCGCCATTCTTGATGTTGCCAAAAGGCGAGTTCTGCCTCTGTGGCGGTGGTAATATGGGGGTTATCAATTAAGGTTTCGGTGCGGCATCCCAAGTGAAGTAATCGGGTTTGATCCAAAGCAGCAGCAACTGTTTGGGTATCGACAACAATTTGACAACTTGAAGATAAAGCTTCTCGACTAGCTGCGATCGCATCTCGACTCAATTTAACAAAGGACACTAAACTGACATCGCCACAAGCCAAAACCAACTGAGAAATTAAGTGTTGTTCAATTTCCGAACGGTGAGACAAATCAGGTAGTAAGCGTTGTAGCGATTCGGTAAAAGCTTCTGAATGGGTATGAATTTCGGCATCCAAGCCACTCCACAAGTTTTCCAATCCTCCCAATCCGGCTTGAGTTTCGACATCGAGTAACTTGAGTTGTGCCAAAACTTCCGCCTGGATAATTTGACAATGGCGATCGCGCCCCAATAATCCTTCTAATGCTGATGCAGTTTGTCGCAGTTGAGAAATTTGTTGCATCACCGCCCGATATTGCTGCTGAAGTTGTCCCATGAGGTTAACCGTTGTATCGGCTTCTGGTTCCACTTCCAAAATATTGCGGATATGGTTTAGCTGGAATCCTTGCTGTTTAAGGGCGACAATCCGTTGCAACCGGAGGACATCTTTTTGGGTGTAGAGACGGTAATTACTAGGCGATCGCACTGGTTGCGGTAACAGTCCCAATTGATGGTAATGTCGTACCATCCGTGGAGTTAAACCGCCGCCTACCAAGTGCGTTAACTGCTTAATTGTCAGTTCGTTACTTTTGATTTCCACGAATTATGGTCTTAATAAAGATTAATTATTGTCAAGCGGGCTTTTAGAAAAGGCGATGTCTGACAACAAGCCAGTGCGTGTCTACGCTTTTAACCTAGCTTAGTTAAACTATCTGCTAACCAATAATTTTTTCTGTCTATTAGCTTCTTGGATAACGTTGCTGTTGCTCGTAAATACCTGAATATCTGGAACAACAGCATAATCCATATCATCTGTAATAATTTTAATTTTTCCTGCTCCCGCTCTGCTAATAGCTTCGAGAAGTAGTAAGTCATAGCCATCAACAGCTTGGGTTTGGAATCTGTTTAGTGCTGCATCAGTTGTTGGGTCATCTACTGTCAGATCAACAGGAACAGCAAGCGCCTTAATCTGACTCCAAGCTGACTGAACTTCGGCAACAACATTCATCCGTTCATTTGGGTAATTATGACGGTATTCTTTAAGTGGCAAAAACCTATGTGATTTTATATAAATGTTATATTCAGTTTTTTCAATGATATGAGCCAGTTCAGCCAAAATTAGCCCAGAATATGTCAGTGTGGCTCCATTTAAAAGAGCTTGATTGATATATTTAAGATAATTGCCGAATTTGGATGCTTTAGCACCAAACCCAGCATTTGTATAAGTCTGCCAAAACCAGACGTTGGTATCTACAAGGAAAATATCATCTTGCTGGGGATTATCAGTTTTGATATCGATGATATCAGCTTGGATGTTAAGATTGACCACCATGCTTTAAAAAGTTGCAGCCTGCTCTGCGATCGCTGCATCAACCGCATTACGAAATTGCTCATCGGAATAGTAATGCTTCGCATTGGCAATCACACGCTCAAGAACATTCCATCCCTCAGAACTTATAGCGGTAAACTCAACCAGCTGATTAAGGTTATCTGCTGAAATATCTTTTAAGAGATGACCGATTGCAAAGTTGAAAAAGGGAGACGCAAAGACCTGAACTTCAGTAAAATCTAATTCTACAGGGTTGCCAGCAAGCAGAACTGGATGAATCTGATCGTATACCTTCTGCCCACTCTCAGCGCTGATGGCGTATTTCCCAACAAGATCAAAAATTTTGTATGTCATTGCTCTATCTCCCTCTTTAAAATAACCGCTTCTTAAGTTGATGAGCTTCAGTTGCTAGGCAGTAGTAAGATTCATCACAGCGAAGTGCAATATTAATCAGAGTCCCTCTAAAATTAGTACATTTGTTCTCATATATAATATTATCGCCTATATTGACATATCCGTCATTACTAAAAATTGTAAGGTTTCCATGATTTTTTACGATAAACTCCTGCAATAAATTTAAGCCTGCGCCACGGGAGATACTGTCTTGCTTAGTGCTATTTCCCGGCTCGAACGCCCACTGTAGAGCCTCATTAGCAGTCTTGTCTGAGTTCTGAGGTAGAGAGCGAACATTAGTAGGGATACCAATACCAAAGTCGATGACCGTCAGATGAAGAAAACCAAGCTTAGGATAGTGCTGACCGCAACTGAACACCCCCACGGCAGATTGACTATGATCAAATGCATTAAAATATATTTCTAAGACTCGCCCTGTAATTGCATCTTGTAGTTTTGGACTGATGTTGACCCAACCTTTGCCCAGCCAATTATATTTCAGGTAATCTGCAATAGCATTAAAATCCTGATGAAGATGATTCCGGTAAGGTATGGAGTTACCGTCCCAGGGTTTCCTGTGATAACCGAAATCATACAGGAAGCCATTCTGAGCCAAGTTCATACTAATTTTCTCTGGAAGTGTATTCCAATCGAAAGCGAGAGAGCCGCCACGAGCTTTGATAAGACGGAATAGTCCCCCCAAAAAAGCAACCCCGTAGTGTCCCAAGAATTCGCAGTAGTGAAAATCTACCTTGATATTTAAGCAATCTTGCGGTATCTGCTCAATTTCATCCCTGAGTTTGAATAACTTATTAAAATGATGGGGATTGTTATCAATCTTGGTTACATAAAGAATTAAATTTGGCTGGTTTTTAGTCTCTAACAGCAAGATAACTCCGACTATTACAGATATTTATATCTTGAACTTTAACACTGGTATCAGTAAGATTTAGCACTTTTTTGTGATCGTGCAGCGCGTTTCAAAATCATTATAAGCCTTGACATTAACATTGATGTCAAGCTTTAGCGTGAGAGAGTCCCTATAAATTCACCTCTCATGCTCTACCCCCAGCGTTTGGGCCAATTCACCAGAGAACACGCAGATACCGTAGCAGCCCTCCTTTGTGGCTTCCTGCTATTTTTCGGATGGTTCGCCTTGCATCTCGGTTGGTTCGGATTGGCGTTCCTGCTGCTACCCGCTGCTTATGTAATTGGTGGTTACGAAAGTGCGCGGGAAGGATTAACTACCCTCTTCAAAGAAAAAGAACTCGATGTAGATTTGCTGATGATTGTCGCCGCCATTGGTGCTGCTAGCCTCGGCTTATGGCGACGAGAATATCATCTAATTATTGATGGGGCAATTTTGATTCTCATCTTTGCCATCAGTGGCGCATTAGAAGGCTATGCAATGCAGCGAACTGAGCGGAGTATCCGCAGTTTGATGAGTTTGACAGCAGATACAGCAAGGGTTTTGCATCAAGGAAGGGAAGAGGAAGTTGCTATCACTCAGTTGAAGGTGGGTGATGAGATTGTCGTCAAACCTGGAGAGTTAATTCCTACCGATGGGATAATTTTATCTGGTTACAGTACCCTCAATCAAGCTGCAATTACAGGCGAGTCTTTACCTGTAGAGAAAACGGTGGGCGAAGAAGTATTTGCTGGTACACTCAACGGCTATGGTGCATTGCAGATTAAAGTACACAAACCAGCCCAAAGTAGTTTGATTCAGCGTGTAATTCGTTTGGTAGAACAGGCAAAGACTCAAGCACCACCTTCGCAAGAGTTTATTGATCGCTTTGAAAAAGGATATGCCAAAGTCATTGTAGTAGCTGGGATATTACTGGCAACTTTACCCCCATTTCTTTGGGGATGGGATTGGGAAACAACAATTTATCGTGCCCTTACCTTCCTTGTGGTGGCTTCTCCCTGTGCGCTGATGGCTGCAATAATGCCCACACTGCTTTCAGGAATCGCCAATGGTGCAAGACAGGGGATTTTGTTTAAAAATGGGGCGCAGTTGGAGAAGATTGGCAAAGTCCGAGCGATCGCATTTGATAAAACTGGTACTCTCACAACAGGACAGGTGCAGGTATTTCAGGTCTTTTCAGTTGGTGAATACACTAATGATGATGTATTAATAGCTGCTGCTAGTGTAGAATCATCTTCCGAACATTCCATCGGTAAGGCAATTGTGCAGGCAGCTGGCGATTTAGATTGGGTTGGTGCAATCGAAGTGCAAGCCATACCTGGACAGGGAATTGTCGGAATTGCTCAAGAACAACAGGTAATTGTAGGAAATGCGATTTTTGTACAGAGATATGTCACAAATTTACCTGAAGAATTGCAAGAAATCGTTCAATCTTGGGAGGAACACGGTAAAACGGTGGTTTGGGTAGCGAAGAACCCCACCCCCAACCCCTCCCTGCAAGCGGGGAGGGGGGTGGGGTGTTTTGATGTGATGGGTGTAATTGGTATTGCAGATGAGGTGAGAGTCGAAGCAGCCGCAACCATCAGCCGATTAAAGAAACTGGGAGTTGAACAAATTGTCATGTTAACTGGGGATAATCAGAAAACTGCTCACAGTGTCGCCAATGCAGTCGGAATTGATCGGGTATATGCCCAACTTCTACCAGAAGAGAAGCTGAATGTTATCCGCCGTTTACAGCAACAATATCAAACAGTTGCAATGGTAGGCGATGGCATTAATGATGCACCAGCTTTAGCACAAGCATCTGTGGGTATAGCGATGGGAGTATCTGGTAGCGATGTGGCATTGGAAACCGCAGATATCGTACTGATGGCAGACAGGTTAGAAAAAATTGCTGTAGCGATACATTTGGGCAGGCGATCGCAACTCATAGTAAAACAAAATATAGTTGTAGCGTTGAGTTTCATTATGTTGCTTTTAGTCGGCAACTTTCTAGGAAATATTAACTTACCCATCGGCGTCATTGGCCATGAAGGTTCCACAGTGTTAGTTACCCTCAGTGGACTAAGATTATTGAAATAAGATAGGACGCAATACAGTTTAGAATGAGCAACAAAACCCAGATGTAGAGATGCGATTTATCGGGTCTTAAAAGACCAGAAATACCCAAAATCACAGAAATTGATGAATTAGAAACTTTCGTCGGGTCAAAAAAAACAAAATTTGGGTATGGAGTGTGGTTAATACTCAATTCACATTATAACAATCCTAAATGAGTTACGAACAAAAAGATCCCCGACTTCTTTAAGAAGTCGGGGATCTGAGCCTCTCGGTGTTCCCAAATCAAATAAGATTGCTATAGACGTAAGTTATTATTTTAAACTCTTAACTTTTAACTCCTAACTCCTAACTTTTAACTCTTACTCATGCAAACCGATCCAAAACCAGGAACACTTTACATTGTCGGCACACCAATTGGCAACCTGGAAGATATCACCTTTCGGGCGGTACGAATTTTACAAACTGTGGATATCATTGCTGCGGAAGACACGCGTCATACTGGGAAACTGCTACAGCATTTTCAAGTTAAAACACCCCAGGTGAGTTACCACGAACACAATCGTACCAGCCGGATTCCAGAATTATTAGAGCATTTAGTTAATAATAAAGCGATCGCTCTTGTGAGTGATGCTGGGATGCCAGGTATTTCCGATCCGGGATATGAACTGGTGAAAGCCTGTATTCAGGCGGGAATTCCAGTAGTTCCGATTCCTGGCGCTAGTGCAGCAATTACTGCTTTGAGTGCAGCTGGACTACCAACAGATCGATTTGTCTTTGAAGGCTTTCTCCCGGCGAAAACTCAACACAGACAAGAACATTTAGAATCTCTGCAAACAGAATCTCGTACATTGATTTTCTATGAATCGCCGCACCGTTTGCGAGATACTTTGCAAGACTTAGCTCTTGTTTGGGGAAGCGATCGCCAAATTGTGCTCGGACGGGAGTTAACTAAATTGTATGAGGAATTTTGGCGGGGGACAATTGCCGAAGCGATCGCTTACTACACTCAACGAGAACCCCAAGGTGAATATACATTAGTAGTAGCGGGAATTCCAGCCAGTCAGCCCCAACTGACAGAAGAAGAATTGAAAGCTGAATTGAAACAGTTAATTAGTCAAGGAATATCGCGATCGCAAGCTAGCCGTCAGTTAGCAAAATTTACTTCCCTTCCCCGTCGCCAACTATATCAACTAGCTCTTTCTATAGTCTCCAGTCCTGAGCCTTGAACGGCTGATATCGCTTTTTTGAAAATCAAAAATCTAGATGTTAAATGTATATATTTCTTTATCCTTTCTTCCTTTTGTGTCCTTTTCTACGAGATACTACGCTTACCGATATAGGGAAGCAAGCTACACTCGTGTCTCATAGAGGAGGCGGTTAGCTTCCTTATCTACATTTTTCTTAATGTCAAATAAGAGTGCTATATAAATACTTTAATGTACAGAATGTTACTAGTTTGAATATTCATCCTCAAAGACACCTGATGAATATTCAAATGATATCTAAAGTGATATCTAAAGATTTTTGATATTAGTTCTCTAGATAGATCGGAAATTTTGGCGGCAAACTTTAATATGAAATTAGTGAAATGCAAACAAAACAGATTTTCAGTGAAGGAGAAATTTTATGACTAGCATTATTGCTTGGTTGGTTTTGGGTTTAATTGCAGGTGCGTTAGCTAAGTTATTTTATCCTGGAACCCAAGGTGGCGGTATTATTTCTACCATTATATTAGGAATCCTGGGAGCCGTATTCGGTGGTTATTTGGGTCAAGTATTGCTAGGAAGTAGTTCAGGAGCAGCAGCTGCATCTGTAGGAGCTTTATCTCTAGGAAGCATTTTATTTGCTGTTATTGGTGCAATGATACTAATTTTCCTTTGGGGTTTACTGACTCGTCGAGCGGTGTAATTACCTCAAATTTAAGTAGCAATCTTGGGAATCACTTCTAACTGCAATAAACCGATAAAATGACATTAGAAAAAGAGCGAAGAACTATAGGAGTTTTCGCTGGGTATTCCGATGCACAATTGGTACTTCAGGAACTAAAAACTTCTAATTTTCCAATGGAGAAAGTTTCTGTTATTGCACGGAATACAGAAGAACAAAGTGATATTGCTGGTGTTGAAATTAGAGAAAACACTGGCAATATATCCTCAAAAGATACTGCTGGAGCCGTTGCTAGCGATGCTTTAGGGGGTCTTGCTGAATTATCAGTCAGTCTAGCCTTCTTAGTAGTTCCTGGTATAGGCCCAGTCATCTTAGCCGGAGCAGAAGTAACTGCGATCGCTACCAGTTTAGCAGGTGGTTTGCCTGCTTTGTTCCTAAGTTTAGGAATTTCTGAAAAGCAAGCACAGGGTTATAGCGATCTTGTCTGTAAAGGCTACTATTTGGTGATAGTGACCGGTATAGACATAGAAATTCGTCTTGCCAAGAGGATTTTTAATCGCCGTGATATTCAACAATGGGGAGTCTTTGAGCCATACTCGACCCCAAATAATCGCTATAGACACGCATTTGGTGTTTTTTATCGGCGTCAAGACGCAGAAGGAGCGCTTACTGAACTGAGAACCGCTGGCTTCCCAATGAGTCAGGTTTCAATAGTTGTTAAAAACACAAGCAGTCTAAATGATATTTCAGAGGTAGACATCAGCAGTTCTCAAAATAACTATACTAATTTAGGAATTTCTGATGAGCTAGCTAGATATTATGAGCATCATCTGAATCTTGGTCATTACTTGTTAGTATTAAAAGGCACTGACATCTATGTAGCAGGCGCAAGAGCTATTTTAGAAAGTAACAAGATTCAACATTTTAGTATCTATAGCCAATCTGAAGTTGATGCAGCTAGAAGCGATCGCCAGGTTATTACCAACTTCTAATTAAACGTAACCCAATTTACGATGTTTGGATTTACGATAGCGAGTCTGCGTACTCTGTAAGAGTTGCAAGCTACGCGCAGCGTCTCGTAGAGAGCGTATGCGTGGATTAACCTCTCCTTATAAAGAAGAGGCTTAAATATTGAAAATTTTTGAATTTTCTTCCCGACTTAAGTCGGGGGCTTGAAACCTTTTTTTAGATTCTAGATTTCAATTTAATCCAAAATCCACGCATCGAAAATCTAAAATTGTCTCGGTCAAGTTAATATCAAAAGGTTTGAGGACACACTGTAATTATATTCCTGAAATTATATAGTCCAAGCAATGCTATTGTACTATAAATAAATTTCATACTTCTATGGGTATAGGTTGCTTTTTGAAACCTTACATTTACTGTGGAATGAATACTGCTTCCGATAACTTCATGTTACGGTTGCTGTGTAAAGTGATGTCCAATAGTATGGATATCATATCCAACTGTAAAAACCATTGTATTTAGCGTTCATTGTATTTAGCGTTCATATAAATTGTGTTTTAATGAATTTAATTTTCACTATCCGGCTACTTAATTTTACTATCCAACCTTTTTTTCAAACCTGAGAGTTATTTAACCATCACAAGATAATATTAACTGAGTATTGAATTATTTATAGCTTTTCCTAATCAAATGAGGTACATCATAGCCCCCTCATCGCTTGCGGGGAGGGGGTTGGGGGTGGGGTTCTTGTACCTCACCCAACTGAGAACCGCTATAATATTCCTCAAGGTTTTTTGAGAAAAAGTGATATCAATATCAAACCTAAACAACAAGAGGGTAGTCTTCAAGTAAAATAATATCTGTTTCAAATAGTAAGATAGTGGTTTCGTAACCAATCCTACCCATATTCCACATCAACGAAATATGCCCCATTTATTTTGGATAGCGAAACAAAATCAGAATAGTCTCAAAAACAGAAATAATTTGAATAACTGCCTGGAATAATGTTGAACCGTTTGAAGATTGGAACCAAAATTGGAGTAAGTTTTGCCTTGAGTTTGGCAACTCTGACCACCATTGGTCTAATCTCCTACCAAAGCACTAATGAGCTAATTGAAACTTCGCGCAAAGAAAGACATACTTACGAGGTGTTAAGTCAGCTTGAAGACCTCAACTTGCAACTGACAAATGCTGAAACAGGACAACGTGGTTACGTTCTTACTGGAGAACAGCGCTATTTAGAACCTTATAATGCAGCCATTCAAGTACTGAATCAAAAAGTTAAGGATCTTCAGAAGTTAACAGCAGATAATCCCAAGCAACAACAGCAGCTGGATGTTTTACAGCCATTAATCACTCAGAAGCTGGACGAACTTCAAGAAACTATCGATTTGCGCCAGAACCAAAGTTTTGAAGCTTCTCTGAAGGTCGTTTTGACAGACCGGGGCAAGCAGCTAATGAGTAAAATCCGCAAAGTTATCCAGACGATGGAACATGAGGAGAATACACTGCTAAAACAGCGCTCTGAGAAGACACAAGCTGCTGCTCGGCAAACACTCGCCAGTATTGTTTATAGTATTCCCTTATTCTCTTTGCTCTTAGCTTTAATCGGATTCGCCCTGACCAGACATATCTCAGTACCGCTGAAGCGAGTTTCTGATTTGGCTCAAAAGGTGGCGGATGGGGATTTATCGGTCAGTTTACCAGATAGCGATCGCCAGGATGAAATTGGTGTGTTGACGCGCATCTTCAACCAAATGATCGTTAATCTGCGAAACACGACTCAAAAAAATGAGGAGCAAAACTGGCTAAAATCTAACTTAGCTGAATTTACCCAGATGCTCCAAGGGCAGCGAAATCTGGAAAATGCATCTCGCCTGATATTGTCGAATCTAGCACCACTGGTTGGGGCCTCACAAGGCGTTTTTTATGTGATGGACTCTATAAACGACGAGCCTGTGCTGAAGTTGTTGAGTGGTTATGCTTACAAAGAACGGAAAAACCTAGCAAATCAGTTTCGCTTGGGTGAGGGATTAGTGGGACAATCGGCCCTAGAAAAACAAAGAATCCTCCTCACGGGAGTTCCCAATGACTATATTCGCATTACTTCCGGCTTGGGAGAAGCACCACCGCTAAATATTATTGTCTTACCCATATTATTTGAAGCGCAGGTAAATGCTGTCATTGAACTTGCCTCTTTTAGTCCTTTTAACCCGTTGCACCTAACATTTTTAGAGCAATTGAGTGAAAATCTGGGTGTATTTTTAAATAACATCGCCTCACAATTGCAAACACAGCAACTACTTGAAGAATCTGTTACTTTAACAGAGGAACTGCAAACCCAGCAAGAAGAACTACAGCAAAGCAATCAACGCCTGGAAGAACAGGCGCAAGATTTGGAGGAATCACAATTTCTTGTCAAGCAATCTAACGAAGAATTACAACAATTAAATGAGGAGCTAGAAGAAAAGGCAAAATTGTTAGAAGTTCAAAATCAGGAAGTGGCCCGCAAGAACCAGGAAGTTGAGCGAGCGAGGAAGTCTTTTGAAGAAAAAGCTGAACAACTGGCCTTGTCTTCCAAATATAAGTCAGAATTTCTGGCGAATATGTCCCACGAGTTGCGAACACCGTTAAATAGTCTATTAATTTTAGCAAGGCTGCTAGCAGATAACTCTCTTAACAACTTGACCGAGAAACAGGTAGAGTACAGCCGGACTATTTACTCGGCTGGGACTGATTTGCTGGAATTGATTAATGACATTCTAGATTTGGCAAAAATTGAGTCGGGTACTATGTCGCTCGATATTGAGCAAATTGCTCTTGCAGATTTGGAGACATCTCTGGAGCAGACTTTCCGGCAAGTTGCCCACAATAAAGAACTCAGTTTTACTATTGAACGGGATGAGAAGTTACCCTCGACAATTTATAACGACTCCAAACGTCTGCAACAAGTGCTGAAAAATCTCCTAGCTAACGCCTTTAAATTTACAGAACAGGGAGGTGTGAAATTACAAATATTCCAAGTTAATAATTCCATGATTGCTTTTGCCGTCAGCGACACAGGCATAGGCATTCTAGCCGAAAAGCAGAAGATTATTTTCGAGGCATTTCAGCAAGCAGATGGTACTACCAGCCGCAAGTACGGCGGGACTGGATTGGGCTTGTCCATCAGCCGTGAATTAGCTCAACTGTTGGGAGGGAGAATTGAACTACTCAGCGAACCAGGACAGGGAAGCACCTTCACCCTTTACTTGCCCAGACAACAGGAAAAGAATGACCAAAATATCACCACACCACCCCTTGAACCTATCCGCCCAGCATCGACCATAAAAGAAGTGTCAATAGTGGAAAACAGACCCACAACTATTGACATCTCTCCATCAGTAAAAGTACTTCCCAGCTTACCCAACGATATTCCAGATGACCGGGAAATAATTCAACCGGGTGATCGCATTTTGCTAATTATCGAGGATGACGATAAATTCGCCCGCATCTTACTAGATATGGCACGTGAGCAGGGCTTTAAAACTATCGTTGCTTTACAGAGTAAACAAGGTTTAGCACTAGCGGAACAGTTTAAACCCAATGCAATTATGCTAGATATCCACATGCCAGAAATGGATGGTTGGACGGTGCTAGATCGTCTGAAGCATAAACCAGATACCAGACATATACCAGTACACATACTTTCTGTTGATGAAAGACAACAACGGGGATTACAGCTAGGAGCGATTACCTATTTACAAAAACCCGTGTCTCCAGAAGCGCTAACTCAAGTATTGACTGAGATTAGAGGCTTTATTGAACGTCAGGTAAAAAATCTCCTAATTGTAGAAGATGACCCCGTACAAGCCCAAAGTATTATCGAACTGATTGGTAACGGCGATGTCCAGAGTACAGCAGTAGGTACGGGGGCAGAAGCCCTCTCGATTTTGCGATCGCATCACTTTGATTGTATGGTACTGGATCTCGGTCTACCCGATATGAGCGGGTTTACATTAATTGAGCAGATAAAACTTGAACCCAGGCTTTTGAAACTGCCGATAATTGTTTACACCGGTAAAGAACTCAGCCGACAAGAAGAAACCCAGCTGCGGGGACTTGCAGAGACAATTATTATTAAAAATGTGCGATCGCCAGAGCGGTTGTTAGATGAAACTGCCTTGTTTTTGCATAGAGTCCAAGCAAATTTGCCCACACCAAAGCGGCAAATCTTAGAGCAACTACATCAAACTGACCCGGTGCTGGCTAATCGGAAAATTTTGATTGTAGATGATGACCTGCGAAATATTTTTGCCCTGACCAGCTTTTTAGAAAGCTATCACATGCAAGTGCTGTTTGCCGAAAATGGCAGAGATGGCATAGAGAGACTGCAAGCTAATCCTGAGATTAATATAGTTTTGATGGATATCATGATGCCGGAAATGGATGGTTATGAAACTACCCGTGCCATCCGCCAGCTACAACAGTTTCGCTCACTACCAATCATTGCTTTAACTGCCAAAGCCATGCCAGGCGATAAGGAAAAGTGCATCGAAGCTGGAGCCTCTGACTACATCACCAAACCTGTAGATACTGAGCAGTTGCTTTCACTACTCCGGGTTTGGCTGTATCGGTAAGGGAGTAGGGAGAAATCAATTCAAAATTCACGCATTCCTCTTGGAAAGTTCTAGAGCGGAGGTAAAAACAGTTTTAATCCTGTTATTATCTATATCCTAATCGTTTCCTCTCCTTAGAATCCAGATTGCTCCAGTCCCAGGACGATATAAAGCAAGGTAGTCGAGTTTACCGCTGTGATCGTAATCGAAAGCGAAGGCAAGATCGGCTGGTGAACGGAGGTCGTAGCCGCCAATCCCGA